>JAEUWI010000009.1 GCA_016791475.1 Candidatus Hydrogenedentota bacterium | reverse complement strand
TTATACTACAAGTATTAATACTTGTAGTTACAGACTATGCCATACTGAGCATGGAGACACACACATGGCGACAAAAGAGAGCCCAAAGAGCCCCAAACAGACCGATGCGATGGAGCGCCGCAGGGAAAAAATTCTCCAGCGCATCGCAAAAATCGGCCCCGTTCTGCAAGGCACCATAACGCGGCGCAGCATCGTGCGGGATGACCCCCGAAATCCCGGAATGCAAAAGGAGTACGGCCCCTACAATCAGTGGACGTGGAAACGAGAGGGAAAGACGGTCACGGTAAACTTGAGCGCGAGTCAACTCAAGCCATATCAGCATGCCATTGCCGAGAACCGAAAGCTCGAAGAATTGTTACAACAACTGCGGGACGTCTCGCTGGAATTACTCGAAGCCAGAACCGAAGGTGTGCCAAAGCGCTCGAGAAACAAGTAAATCCCCTAGAAAGCGCAAACCCAGAGAACCTTAGGTTAGTGCCATTCGGGACCGTCCCGAACCTCTGGCAGGCTTCGACGAGTTGTGTCGATGGGATAACGCTTCGGTTGTGTCCCGCCATCTGGGGGCCTGTGCGTTCAGGACGGTCCCGGCGGCAGTTTCTTTGCGATGGCCTCCGCCACCAACTTGCCCTTCACCTCGTTGCCCGCGGCCGTCATATGAATCGGATCGGCAAATAAAAACTGATCCCGGGGCGTCGTCTTATGCAGTTCGATTAGCCCCGCCCCGGTCTCTTGCGCAAGAGCTATCACGATTTGCGTGTGCTCCGCCAGGCCGCGGCGGTAGCCCCCTTCCAGGCGGCGCGACTCCTCGTTCGGTCCGGCAAAGGCCGGGACGTCCAGGTAGGCCTGGGTCAACAACCACACCTGGCACCCCGCCGCCTGAGCGGTGGACACCATTTCGCTTAAATTCGCCTCATAGCCGGTCGGCGCGTTCAACTCCAGATTCGCCAGGGCCTCGTCCACCGGCGGCATGGGCTTCTGCGTCTGGCTCTGCAGGGACAGGGGCCGGATCCAGTCGAGACCATAAGCGAAGGTCAGCCAGGCCTGGGAGCGATAGGCAATCCGGTGCCAGAGCTTCACGTCCAGCGGGGCGAAGTCCGTGCGAAAATGGCTGTAGTCCATTTGATAGTTCGGATAGAAGCGGGGGATTACATCATTGATGGCGTTCTGGATCAGCACCACGTCAGGCTTGAGTTCCGGCAGCGTGCGCTTCAATGTGCCCAGGATTTCGCGGGACGTGTAACCGCCCACGCCAAGGTTGAATACCTCCACCCGCTCCCAGCCCGCCGGTTTCAGCGGGCCGTTAAGCTGCACCTCCAACTGAGCGGGGTAGGTATCCTTATTGTCCTCCACACTGACCCCATAGGTAGTCGAAGCGCCCAGGCAGACAATCCGCAGCACCTGCTCCGATTTGGGTGGAAAATCTTCCGCATCGCGAAAGCCCTGCTTGTTATGCCGGGTCACGCCGCCGCGCGGCCCGGTCACTGTAAACTCCGGGCGAAGGCGGTAACTCAGCTCGGCGTCGGGAATGAAGCGAATCCAGTCGGCGCCCTCGGCGGCCAGACGACCGTAATCCTCCACCACGCGCATCAGCACGGGGTCGCTTCCGCGGGCCACAATAAACCGGGCGCCGATCTCCAGAGAAAACACAAGGGCCAGCAGGAGAATCAGGAAGTAGAGCGGGGCCACCCAGCGGGAAGGGGGCAAGGAAGGTGGGGGGGACGCGGCGGGCGTGACATTCGGGTCCAAGGGCGGAATCCTGGTTGGCGATCATGGTTCGGGGCGCATCCGCCGGACAGCTACACCCCGCTCCGTAGCGATGACCCCTTGGCAACCACCCTATTATGATTTGCGGGGCTCGAAGCCGTCAACCCGAAGTGACGACGGTTCCGGTCTCGCCTTGTTTGGCCTTGCTCAAGCGGCGATACGCCATCTTGATCAGATTCTCCGCTTTGCCCCCGTCACTGGGATAGGTCACCACGGAAAAACGCAAGTCCAACTGGCTTTCGAAAAAGCCCTTATATCGATTCACCGCGATCATCGCGCTGTTGATATCGGTTTCGCCCATCAGCACGGCAATCGAACTGTCAAAATCAGCTATCACATCGCTGTCACGAATGTGGGCTCCCAGAAAACTCCGCAATCCAGAGATACCCTCTTCCGTGGTCACCATGACCATCGATACGAAGCGCCGGTGCCGCTGCGCGCTGTACAACTCGTACTGCAGCAGTTGACGCAATATAGTGAAGTCCGTCTTCACGCTGGCCTCCCAAAATCGGCTGAATGGGTATAGAATTGCTCTCCGTACGGGAAGCAATATTCATGCCCATGCGCATTTTTCACGAGTTTAAAGTAGTTCACGGTGTAAGCGATAGTCATAGAATAACTTAGGGATTTAGCGCATTGGCGCGGCACCCAGCACAATATAGAACTGCTATCAAAATAGACCCAATTGTGGTTCAAAGTTGACAACCTTGTATCGACCGACCAGTATGTATAAGTAGAAATTCAATAAATAAACGACACTATTGCCATGGTTCCGGATCGAATCCGCGATCTTGACCCATTTTGGGGCACAAGCCGCGCCGGACTCCGGAAATCAGATCCATCTTTTCCTCATATCTCAACGTCAATCTATCAATGAAGGGAGAAAGTGTTACGAATCCTATCTAATCATAGTCACCCTTGACCACTTTTGTTGCGCTATGTGGTATACTTCACGCAATCGAGGGCGATGGTGGGGCCACCAACTCCCGCAGGCATGGTCGTGATGTCCCCTATCTCGTACATAAATGGCAGAAATCCGGCACGCCCGCCGCGCGAATGATAGTTTGGCACAATTGATGCTCAAAGAGCTGCCGAGCTTTTGGCATCAAGCGCGCGCAAAGGCGACGCGCAAGGCAGGAAAGGAAGCGGTCGTGACAACGCAATTCAAGACAGAAAGCTGGCAGCATGAAGCGGTGGCGTCCCCGCTTCACGAGCAACTGCTCGGCCGGGATCCACGGATTCTCGAAGTCAACGATCTGGTGAGGCGGCTCGCCCAGGTCGATCTCTCCGTGCTGATCCGCGGCGAAACTGGAACCGGTAAAGACATCGTCGCCAACCAGTTGCACCGCCTGTCCCCGCGTTACGGCAAAGCCTTCATCAAGGTCAACTGTCCCAGCATTCCAGAGGACATCCTCGAAAGCGAATTGTTCGGCTACGAACGGGGGGCCTTCACCGGCGCGGACACCTCCAAGCCCGGTCGATTCGAGATGGCCCACGAGGGCACGTTATTTCTTGACGAAATCTGCGAAACTGCGCCGCAAGTGCAAGTTAAACTGCTCCAGGTGCTCGATGGCGAGCCCATCCTGCGAATCGGCGGGACCGTCCCCGTCCACAGCGACACACGCGTCGTGGCCGCGACAAACCTCGATTTAGATGAGGCGGTCGCGCTGGGACGCCTCCGCGAGGATATTTCCTTCCGACTTCGGGAGGTGGTTATCGAGGTTCCACCCCTCCGGGAACGCCGGGAAGATATCTCTTTACTGGCGGAGCATTTTAATTATAATATGTGCAAGATGATGAAGAAGGAATATGCGCCCCTCGCGCCCGACCTCATCCATGCACTCACCCAGTTGGATTATCCGGGCAACGTCCGGGAACTTTCCGGGCGAATAAAAAAGTATGTAACCACGGGCTCCGTGGATCTATTATTGGCGGAGGAGAACGCGACCGGACAACGGCCCATGTTCGCGCCGGCCCAGGCCGCGAAGCCCATTATTCTGGAATCGCGTGAGGAACGGACCTTCATGCCCTTGAAGGAGGCCGCGCGAAAAGCCGCTGAAGCGGCCGAGCGCGCCCTCATCGAGGAAACGTTGAACTATACTTTGTGGAACCGTCGCAAAGCGGCCAAACTGCTGAGAACGAGCTACAGCTCGCTCCTTCGCCGTATTGAAGCGTACGGTATCGGAAAAGCTGACTAGAACGAGCTGGGAAAAAATCGGAATGAGAAATCGCCTCTGCACTATGCTCCTGGTACCCGCCCTTGGCCTTTTTGTCCTCGGCGGCTGCGCTCATGATCCCGAAGCGGCCCCGGAAGCCGCCCTGGCAGGCGAATCGCCCGCTCCGGCGGCGGAAGTGACGGAAAAATCACTACCCCCGGAGACCACCACCGCCGAAGCCCAGCCCGCCGCCGCGCCCCAGGCAGAGATCGCCGTCGAGCCGGTCAAGGTCCCCGAAGGTGGGCCGGTGAAAGAGGCGGTCCGGGTACAGACCGACGCAATCATGCCGGATAACATGCCGGAGGGCGTCGTTGTGGACGGCTCGGCCACCGGCGAAGCGCCGCCCGCCCTGCCCACCGAAGAAGAGATTATGGCCCAGTACCGCATCGGGCCGACGGACGTGCTGGAGTTTCGTTCTTTTGACGACGAAACGCTCAACACGAGCGTAACCGTGCGTCACGACGGCTACGTGTCGCTGCCCTGGGTGTCGGATCTGAAGTTGGGCGGCCTCACGCGCGAGGAAGCCACGGCCAAGGTGCGCGAAGCCTACCAGTCGCTGTATTTCGAGGCGGAAGTGAGCCTTCAGATTACCGAAGCCACGAGCAAATCCTACACGGTCACGGGCGACGTGGCCCGTCCCGCCGAATTTCCCTACCTCAAACCGATCACACTTCTCGACGCCATCGTGGCGGCGGGCGGCCTGCGCGTGAACCAGCGCGGCGGCGACAGTTTCGTCGGCGGTCAGGGCCAACTGGTGAAGGCGGTCGTTCTCCGGGGCACGGGCGAGGAACGTACGGCGACCGCCTATGATCTTCGCAACATGGACCGCGCCGGCGCCCACGCCACCCAGACTCCCGTGTTGCCCGGTGACACCATCTTTATTCCCGAGGGCCTGAACCTGGTCTACATCCTCGGCGCCGTCGGGCGGCCCGGCATCCAGCCGCTCACGGAAGGAATGAGCTTCCTGCAGGTCATGGCGGCCGCCAACGGCTTCAATGAATCCCAGGGGCGGCTGAGCAACGTCGTGTTGATGCGCGAGGTGAACGACGACCAGACGGAAGTGAAGCTGATCGACGCCAAGGACATGCTTAAGAACGGCGGCGACTTCATCATGATGCCCGGCGACATTATCTACGTGCCCCGCAAGCGACTGGTCACGCTCGGCGAGTTTATCAGCCGCTCCACGGCGCTCGCGTCACCCATCATGGGGATCACCAGTCAGGCGATGGGCCTGTACACCCAGGCCTACGAGGTCTTCTACACCGACGAGCGCATCGACCTGCTCTACAATTCCGAAAACTCCAGCCAGCTCCAGACCAATCTCCAATTGCTCGAGGCCATTCGAACCATTGGCGACGTGGCGAATGGAACCGGCGGCGCGAAATAGCCTGACTTAATCAAGAGGTACATGCATGTCCAGAGATTTTTCGACCGTAGTTGATGATGCCCCGATTGAAAAGCAGGGAACCCGCACGCCCGGACTTCACTTCGATGTGAAGCGCTTCTTCAGCCTTCGAATGCCGGTCATCATGCTGATCTCGGCCGTGCTCGCCGTGCCCTTTGCGCTGGCGGGATGGGTGCTGACCCCGGTCGAATTCACCGCCATGGCCCAGGTCCAGTACCGCTCTCTGACCAATAGCTTCGCCGACAACAACGCGGCCGGCAATTCGGCGGAATATGAAAAGTTCGTAAACACGCAGATCGCCATGTTGACCGGCGACAACGTGATCATGCAGGTTCTGGAGCGCGCCAACATCCAGAATCTCCCCAGCGTCATGCAGGCCAAAGACAAGTTGACCTTCCTCAAGAGCCGCGTCACGGCACGCCAGGTCACCCGAAGCGAACTGGTCACCGTGATCTGCGCGATGCGGACGCGCGAGGAAGCGCTGGAAGTCCTGAAAGTCCTCACCTCCGTGTATCAGGATATGGCGCTCAAGGAGGCCAGCGACGAGGGCAGCCAGCGTATCGTCACCCTCAACGACCAGATCGAAAAGCTCGAAATGGATCTCGCGAACAAGCGCCAGAACATCGAGGATCTGGAAGGCCTGCTGGGCGCCTCCACCGGTATGGTCCATCCCCAGGATTCCGTCGAGGCCGAGCAATACCGCGCGAGCATGCTCGACGCGGAAACCCAGCTCAAGCAGGCCCAGAAGGTCGTCGCCGACACGGAAGACCAGATCGCCCGCCTCGAAGCGCTTCAGGCCTCCAACAAGAGCAACCCCTCCGCCCCCATTTTTGACTACGGCGTGGAAACCCTCGTCGGCTCGGACCCCCGGGTGAGCACCATCCAGGGCGATCTCGTCCGCCAGGAGGGCGTCGTCGACGGGTTGCGCGAAACCCACAAGGACAATCATCCCGAGCTGAAGTCTCAGGTGCGCACCCTGGAATCCCTGCGCAAGAGCATTACAAAGCAGGAGGAAGTCGCCCGCACAAGCGCGCTCCAGTCCCTCCACGGGGACCTGATGCAGCAATTGGAAACCGCGAAGCGCGGCGTGACCGATGCGGAATTGAATCTGGCCAGCAATACGGAGCGCTACGAAACCTTCGTCAACACGGAGCGAGAAAAAGCCACGAAGAGTTCGACCGACCGCGCGCGCCTGGAGAAATTGAGAGGGGAAGCAGACGCCCTCCGCGTGTCCATCGAAAACTGGAACAATACGGTGAGCAACCTCCAGCTTGACGAGAAGGCGCCCGCCCGCATCAGCGTGAACACCGAGCCCTATGCGCCCCTCGTTGCGGGTGTTACGAAGAAGTTGCTGATGGCGTTCATGGGTATCGCCCTGGCCTTTGGCATCGGGTTGACTTATGGCGTGCTCCGCGAATTGACGGACGGCCAGGTGCGCACGCCCCATGATATCAGCCGCATTTCCAGCCTGCCGATCATCGCCTCCATTCCCCATTTCAGCGAAGATCTCGCGCTCAAGAATGTGGACACGGCACTGCTCATGGCGCAGCATCCCAACTCCGTCGTCGCGGACGAATACCGGCGCATCCTGGCCCGTATCCTGTTTCCCGAGGACAACGCCGCCGAAATCAGCTCGCTGATGGTGGTGAGCGCGAGCTGGGGCGAAGGCAAGACCTCCGTGGCCAGCAACCTCGCCGTGGCGCTCGAAAGCGCCAACCGGCGCGTCCTCCTCATCGACCTGAGCTCCCAGCGCCCGGGCATTGAAAACACGTTCGGCCTCGTTCCCGGCCTCGGCCTCGCGGAACTCCTGGAAAACATGGACGCGCGGGAGGAATTGATCCGGCGGACCCAGTTCGAAAATCTCGGCATCATCGGGCCCGGACAGAATCCGAAAGCCCTCGCGGGCCGCCTCGCCTCACGCGAGATGATGGATTTCATGGAATGGGCCGACGAGCATTTCGACCACATCATCATCGATACGCCGCCCCTGTTGCTCATGTCGGACGCCAAATTGATCGCACCCGCGATCGACGGTGTGCTCTTCGTGGTCGGCGTCGGCCAGTCTTCCCTCGGCATGGTGAGCCGCGGATTGCGGGAGCTGGAATTGCTCCGGGCGAACACCATCGGCGTGGTGCTCAACGGCGTCCGCAGCCTGCGCGGCGGTTACCTGAAGAAAAACCAGAAGCTCTTCTACGCCTATGTCAATCAGGCAGCCCCGCCGCGGATGCGCCCGGCCGCCATGCCGGAGATCAACATTCTAGACGAGGATATTCCCGAACCGCTGGACGCGGAAGTCGTTCTGCTTCCGCTGGAAAAGCGAAAGGACTAACGCACGCATGTTCCCCGGCTCCCGAGAGGAAAACCGCACGGGGGCGCGGTGCGGGACCACACCTGCCAGCGGCCGCCAGCCCCGTGTCACGGGCTCTGCGGCGGCCGGGCAGTGTGATCCGGGCGCCCTCATCCGCGGCGGATCCGGCGTTCAGCAAGGCAGATCTAAGTTGTGTAACCTGAATCAGGGGAAATCATGTCACGTAAAGCCTGGATAATTCTGATAGCATCCACTCTCGCGGTCGGGCTTCTCTGCGCGGCGGGCGTGGCGGCGCTCATTCTGGTGCCCCGCTATCGCGCCGCCCAGAGTCTGGTAACGGCCCGCCAGTTCGTCAGCGAGGGCAAGCCGGACCTTTCCCGCCGACCCTACAAAGAGTACCTCTACAAGAATGGGAATGATGTCGCCGTCCTCGACGAATACATCGGGGTCTGTAAAGGGGTGATGACCGATCGCCGGCGTGTGCTGGCCGACGCGGGCCGGATTATAAGTCGGCTCATTCAGTTGGAGCCGGAAAACCCCCAACGCAAAACCCAGCTCTTTGACTTCTACCGCCAGTACCGGTTCTGGTCCGAACTCGAAGGCGCGATCAGCCTCTATGGCGGGGATGATCTCGCCGCGCTGGAATATGATCGCGTGGTCGCCATTCACGAGCAAGGCCGCCTCGAAGAGGCCCTCACCGAGCTCCAGGCCTACATTGATCGCGGCATCGACCTGCGCGACACACCCCTCCGAAAGGCCCGGGCCCATGTCGCCCTGCGCGATATTCCCGCGGCCGACGCCGTCTTCCCGCCCCTCCTGGAGAAGTACCCCGACGACACGTCGCTCCGCGTACACTATGCGGCCTACCTGCTCGATCAGGAAAATAGTCGTGACGCCAAGGCCCAGCTCGACTCCGTTCCCGCGGATCGGCGCGAGCAGGTCGACTACGTGATTGCGTCCATCCGGCTCCACCTCGCGCTCGAAGATTTCGAGACCGCCGTGGCCCTGGCCGAGACGGCCCTGGCGGCAAGCCCGGACAACGTCGACCTTCAACTTAACTACGTGCTGGCGCTGGAACGCGCCGGCAAACGCGATGTCGCCATGGACTACGTCCAGAAAATGGACCCGATCCAGCGCATCGACACGCCCGGCTTCATCATGTTCCTGACGGAGATGCGCCTCGAAGCGGGGGATGCCGACGGCGCGGATGAAGCGCGTCAGATGTACGTCAAGGCCTATCCGGACCAGCAATCGATCGATCAGTACCTCAGTGGGCGAATCCTTCTCGAACGGAGAAAGCTGCCGGAGGCGCGCGACAAGTTTGCCATTGCCGTCGAGATGAACCCCAACCTGCACCGTGCAAACTACTTCCTCGCCCTCTGCGAACTCGAACTCGGCGAAAAGTCCAAGGCCCGCGGGCCGCTCGAACAGTTCCTCGACAGCAATCCCAAAGACCAGCAGGCGCGACGCCTGTGGGCCCGCAATTTCGGTTCGGCCCCCTCGACCTCCGAGTTGCAGGCGCGAAGCACCCGTCTGCTGAGCGAGACCGAGACCGACGTCAACGAATTGATGTTCACCATCGAGGACCTCCTACAGCATCGCCAGGAGGCGGAGCAGTCAACGGCGTTGCGCCTTATCGAAAAAGCGATCGCCATCGCCCCGCGCGATCCCCGCGGTTACAGCGCCCTCGCCGGATTTCGGCTGGAGCGGGGTGAAACCGAGCTGGCGGAACAGGTACTGCGGGACGCCGCCGCCGCCGGCGTCGATCAGTCCAGCTTCTCTCTGATCCGAACAAGTATCCTGCTGGTTAAGGGAGACAAAGATGGAGCCATAGCCTCCGCCAAAGCTTTCCTCGAAAAAAGTCCCAGCGCCGAGGCGAGAACGTGGGGCGCCTTTTTCGCCCGGCAGGGCTATTTCACCGAAGGCGACGCACTCGTGAAGGAGTTCGGGGGCGAGGCGATTCCCTCCAGTGAGTCGGATGACTCACTGCTTTTCCGCCTTTCACTGGCGCTCCAGTATGGAAATCTTGAGGCGGCACGCGCGCGGGTGGCCGAAGCGGAAGCCGCGCGCGGCTCGGATCCCGCCCTGGCACCCTCCCTCAACCGCATGCGCCTCGCCTTTGCGGAGGGGCTCGTGATGAACTCGAGTGAGATCCCCCGGGACGAGGTGGACGGCCTCCTCGCCCTCGTCCGACAGACCGAGCCCCAGAACGACGGTCTCAAAATCGTCGAAGCGCGGCTCATGCTCAAAGGGCCCCTGCCCGACCTGCAGGGGGCCCGCGATCTCGTGGACACCATCGCCGAGGCCTCGCCCGTCTTTTTGCAGGGGCAGCAGCTTCAGGCGGAGATGGCGTCGATGCAGGGCGACAACAGAAAGGTCGTCGAGCTATGCAACGCCATTCTGGAGCGCACCCCCGGCAATACCCAGGTCCGCCACCTTCTCGGCGATGCCCAACTCGACCTGGGCGAACCGGAAGAGGCCCAGCGAACCTTCGAGCAGATTCTATCTTTTGACCGGAGCGATTCACGCGCGATGCGCGTGCTGGTCCGAATTTACGAACAAATGCAGTTTCACCCGCGTGCCGACGAAATGTTCGCCCGTTTCAAAGAAAGCGGCCGCAATCGACCCGGGCACGACGCCCAGGTGGAAGAGCTCCGCAAGTTCCTGAATAGGAGAGGCGGTGAAAACGCCGAACCGGTCGCCGGGAGCGACGCTACACCGAGCGACAGCGCCACCTACGCCGAATTGACAAACGACGTCACCGCGCTCGTAAACGAGAAGAATTACGCCGAGGCCATCGCCCGGGTGGAGGCCTATCTCAAGCAGTACCCCGATCGGGCCGAACCCTGGGTGCTGAAGGGGCAGGTGATACTCCGGCAGGGCGAAGGCGCCGATCTCGGCGCGGCGTCCACCGCATTCACCCGCGCCCAGATCATCATCGCCGACTACAAACCCGCCCTTCGGGGCCAGATCGAGGTGCAGGCCCGGAGCAATCCTCCCATGGCCATTTCCTTGTGCGAGCGCTATCTCCGCACCTACGAAGACGACTCGGATATCATGTTCCTCCTTGCCACGCTGCTCGCGCAGGCTCCCGACCGGCGCGAGGAGTCCCTCGCCTGGATTGGCAAGGCCATCACCCTCGAAAGGCGGCCCACCTTCGTCCGATTCCGGTCCTATCTGTTGATCCAGATGGCGCGCCCCGATGAGGCCATCGCCGAACTGACGGAATTTATCAAGGTGGCGGGCGCCTCAACGGCCGAAGACGAGATGACCCTGGCCGAGGCCCACCTCGCCAAGAACGACAAGGCGGGCGCCCGGGAGCGTCTTCAGGCCGCCGCGAAGTTGATCCCCGTGGGGGATTCACAATTGACGGAGCGCTTGAAGAAGCTCGAAGCCCTGGTCGCGGCGGAAGGAGCAAATTGATGAGCGGGAGTAGTTTCACGGCCGCCCCCCGGCCACTGCTGGCGGATTCGTTTCGCCGAGGCCGGACCACCTGGATCCTGGCTATCGCGGCGGTTTTCGGGCTCGTCGTCGCGGCGTACTGGCATTCCTTCACGGATATCTATTTCGGAGCGACCGCGCCCGAGTCGCTCTATTCCCACGCGATGTTCATCCCGCTGATCAGCCTCTTCTTCGTCTGGCGCCAGCGCGAATCCCTCGGCAAGGCCCCGCTGGCGCCCTCCCCGCTGCTGGGTTATCCGCTCCTGGGGCTGGGCTGCCTCATGCTGCTGGTCGGGGACTTCCTGGGCTTCATGACCCTCGTCCATTTCTCCCTGCTCCCGGTCGTCTGCGGACTGTGCTTCCTCATGCTGGGCCGCTCCGCCACGGTCGCCCTCTGGTTTCCCTTGGCCTTTCTTTTCTTCATGCTCCCTCCGCCCTATTCCATCATCTCCGTCATTTCGTTTAAGAGCAAGATGCTCGCGACCGAGTCCGCGGTGCACCTCGGCCAGTTGCTCACCTTGAATTTCGTGCAGGACGGCTCTTATGTGTTTCTCGGCTCGGAGGATCGCCTCATGGTCGGCGATGTGTGCGGCGGTATGCGCTCCCTGATCGCCCTGCTCGCCTTCGGCGCGCTCATGGCCTACATCAGCAAGACCCGGGGCTGGGCCCGGATCGTCATCCTGCTGATTTCGCCCGCCGTCGCTATCGCGGCCAACGTCGCCCGCATCTTCTTTCTCTGCGTGGTCGGCTACATCTGGGGCAGCGAAGCGGCCACGGGCATCGTCCACGACGCGTCGGGCATCGGCATCTTCGCCTTCGCATTCGTGCTTCTTTTTGGCGCGGAGGCGCTGTTGCGAAAGATCGCCCCCGCCCCGGAATCCAAAGAGGAACAGTCATGATCCACTACATCGCAGGCATCGCCATTCTGCTCGTAAGCGCGGCGCTCCACTGGGGGATCAATCTCAAGCGGGACTGGGCCGCCGCCGCGGGCGTCGCCACGGTCAGCCTGGATCTACCCGCCCAGGTCGGGCCCTATCGCCAGAACGGCGAGGATATCGATCCCGGCGACGTGGTGCGAAAGGCCCTCGAAGTCGGGAAGTCGGACATCCTCATGCGTTACTACACGGCCCCGAACGGCGCGCCGATCCTCGTCACGATCGTGTATGCCGGTCAGAAGCGGCGCAGCCTCCACTTTCCCGAGGTCTGCCTGGTGGGCCAGGGCTGGGAAGTGGAGCAGGCCTACTCGGCCCCCGTCGGGATCGAGTTCGAGGCGCGCCGCCTCGTGATCTTTCGCGGCGACGACGAGCAGGCGGTGTTGTACTGGCTGAAGACCGGCAAACGATTTACAAGCAGCACCTTCATGAACGCCATTTACTGGGCCCGGGAGCAGTTGCTGTTCGGGACCCCCACCTCATCCATGATTAAATTGAGCATGCCCGTCCTGAAGAAGATGGGGCAGGACGACGAAGAGGCCTTTGCCGTACTGGACGACTTTGCCAGCCGGCTCGGCCCCATACTGTTGGAGAACGACTACCTTGATTAATATGGGAAGGATCACCATGGACCACCTTAGCTATGCTGCCCGAATGCGGCAATTGACCCTCTGCGTGTTGTGCTGCGCCGTGTTGCTGGCCGCGGGCTGCAGTGGACGCCGCAGTGAACAGTACCGCGGGGAGGGCGACACGCTCTTCACGCTCGGACGCCTGGACGAGGCCAAAGCCGCCTATCAGAAATCCGCCGAGACCAATCCCGAGAATCCCATGGCCCAGCTCGGGCTCGCCCGCTGCGCCTTCAAGGGTGGGGATATTGAACTCGCCCTGACGTTCTTTGAAAAGGCGCGCACGCTCAACCCGGCGCTGCCCGAGAGCTACACGGAGCCGGTGATGCACCTGGTGGACCTGCAGCGCACCGACGACGCGCTCGCCATCGCGGAGGCCTTCCTCAAAGTGGCCCCGGAAAAGGGCGGACTCCTTCACAGCGCCGTACTCCTGAAGGCCGATCGTACCGCTGATGCCATCACCGAACTCGAAAATTTGGGAAAGCAGTTCCCCGAGTCGTCCGACGTAAAGCTCAACCTCGGCGTTGCCTATGCCCAGGGCGGTAAGAACGACGAGGCCGTCGCGCTGCTCAAGGAAGTGTCCCAGGGCGCATCCCCCGTCTCGACCGCGGCCCACCTGGCCCTGATTGAGGTCTACCAGTCGCAGGGCAAAGTGGCGGAGCTGCTGGCGGAGTTCGAGAGCCTCGCGGCCGCCCTACCCGACGATGGGGGAATTCAGACGGGCCATGCCCGGGCGCTCCTCCTGGCGGGCAAGACCGAAGAGGCCGAAGCAAAAGCCCGCAAGATCCTGGAGAAGGATCCCGCCGCCGGCTGGGCGAACTATGTCGTAGGCGCCGTAAAGCTCAGCCAGAGCGCTTTCGAAGAAGCGGTACCCTTCCTGGAAAGCGCGGCCACCGCCCTGCCCGAGGAAAAAGCCGTGTCCGCCCTTCTCGCCCAGGCCAAGTCCGGTAAGTTGCCGTCGGAAGTCGAGACGGCCCCGGTCGCCGCGCCCGCCGCAATCGCGCGCAACCCCGAGTCCCTCACCTGGCGCGACCTGTGGAAGCAGGCGGCCCTCAAGCGACTCGTCAGCAACCGCGACACCTACCTTGCCGAAGGCGGCAATGAAGTCCGGGAAGTGCTGGTGCTCTCGGCACTCTTCACGCAGGACGTGGGCCTCGCCCGCGAATTGTCCGGGGCCCTGCCCGCCGAGTCGCGCGTGGGCCAGTTCTTCAAAGCCATGGATTCCCGCGACCCCAAGGTGGTCACGGCCCTGTTTGAAGAGTGGAAGCCGGAAGCGCCCGAAGAGCTTATCCTCCGCGATAACGCCCTGGGCTTCGCCATGGCGAGCGGCGCTGCCCGCGGTCAGGCCCTGTCGCTCTTCTTGTTCACCCTGGAGCGTTTTCCCGACAACATGGTCGCGCTCTACAACATCGCCCAGGTCTTCCGCTCCGTGCGTCAGCCGATTATCGCCGCCCAGCAGTTGCAGCGTTTGATCGTACAGTATCCCGAAAATATCGACGCGCACCAGATGCTCTACAGCGCGCTGCGCGAGGGCGGCGCCTTCGAGCCCGCGCGCAAAGCCGCCGAGGCAAGCTATACGCTCTTTCCAGAAGAACGGTGGAGCTTTCTCTACCTCGGGCAGGCCTATCTGGACACGGGCGAACCGGAACTGGCCCTGCAGGTGCTGAACCGCGCGTCCGGCTTGTTTGAAGGCGACCCGGAGATCGAACTGGCCAAGGGCGGGATCCATGCCCGCCTCGGCGACTGCGCCCAGACCCGCGCCGTGCTGGAGGGCATAACCTCCACGGCGCCCAGAATTATCGCCGACCGGGCCAATCTTCTCGCCCTCTGTGCCCTGCAGGAAGGGGACTGGGCCACCGTGGGTACCCTGGCGGACGCCGCCGATCCCGCGTTCTGGCCCGAAAGTCTACGTGTCATGAAGACCCTTTCCGCTCTTCAGGCGGATAATGTGGACGGGGCCGTGGCCGCGCTGACGGTGCCCGGCGCCGATCAACCCGCCGCCGGCAAGCTCGGACTTATTTTCACCTCCGCGCTCGGTGTGGCGGTGGAGGGGCTCAACGACGACGAACAGGCCTGGGCTTCCACGCTTGGGGCGGATCGCGAACTGATGCTGGCCTACGGGGCCACACTCGCCCTTCAGATGGGCCGACTTTACAACGCGTCGTGGGCGAGTTATGAAAAGAACCTCGCCGGTCGCACGCCCCACCTCGCCATCGCCCAGCTTGCCATCGCGGCGCTCCAGTTCGGCGACAAGGTGGATGGCGCGAAGGAGAAAGGCCAGGCCATCGTAGACACCGTGGCCGCCGATCCGCGCGCCTGGATCGCCTATGCCGAACTCCTCAAGAGCCTGGGCGACGCCGAAGGCGAAGCCCAGTCCATGGAGAAGGCCATCGCCACGGGTGCGGACAGCCCCGAAGTCTGGTCCCGGAATGGCGCCATGCTTGAAAAGAAGAAGGACTACAAGGGCGCCGCGGAGAGCTATCGCAAGCTCGTCGCCTTGCAGCCTGAAAACGCTCCGGCGGCCAACAACCTGGCCTATATGCTCCTGATGGCGGGCGGCAACGACGAGGAAGCCCTCAAGTTTGCCACCGCCGCTCAGGAAAAGGTGCCGAATAATCCGGGTATACTCCACACGCTGGGCCTCGCGCAGATGCGCACCGGCGACCTGGAGGCCAGCCGGACGACCCTCGGCCGCGCCGCCGAAATTGATCCGGCCAATCCCACCATCTCCTTCGACTTCGGTCGTGTGCTCATGAAGCTGGGCGACAAGGAAAAGGCCAAAGAGCGTATCCGCTATTCTCTCGGCATCAGTGCGCGCGCGGGACTCGAATTCCCCGAACAGGCCGAAGCGGAGAGTCTTTTGACGGAGCTGAACTAGTACAATGAATTTCTGAATTGCCCATGATTTCAACGGCGCCGCAGTCCTGCCGGGATTGCGGCGCCGGACCTGTAATGGCACCGGCTCGCAATGCCTTGCGAGCGGCGGAACCGGGTGCGGAGGTCCGCGCCCACAACGGCCAGTGCGGCCTGGATACGGCCATGGAAGATCACACTCGTCTCCAAAGAGCGGCAATTTTCAAGGGCTTTGACGCGGACGCCGTTGATCTCGTCGCTTCACTCGGGCGCACGGAATTCCTCCAGGGCGGGAACGTTATCTTTCGCCAGGGAGATGAAGGAAGCTACCTCTACATTGTCCTGGAGGGAAGCGTCTCCATCTATTGCGGGGATAAATGTATCGCGAAATGCCGCGCCCTGGAGGCCTTCGGGGAGATGGCCGCCTTCCGGCCCCGCCACCGTTCGGCAACCGCCCGCGCGGTTACAGACGTACGACTGCTCGTGCTGGATGAGAAGGCGGTAAACAATCTGCTCAACGGTCCCCTTGCCATTCCCTTCCTCCTGAACGTGATAGACGTCCTGAGTCAACGCCTGGAGGCGGGCAACACTTGGATTGCGTCCAGCCTGGAAGCACAGCGGCGACACACTGGACCGCACTGAGGCGGCATGTTGTCAGAACTGACAACTTGTCGGTCCCTTGTGACTATGCACGACGTGGCGACGCCACCCGATTTACCGCGATCTCCCCGCCCCCGCCCACCCCGCCCCCATACCCTGTCCTGAAACGATACATTTTGGTATCTTTTCGGGTAAGAGCCCACCGAATGGGCTTCGCTCACTCGTAAAATAGTAGTCATCTTTGACTATGTTAAGATCGTGTTAAGCTCGGCAGAACCTCTTTCTTGACACCTTCTTATTCACTCTTGACAACTATCAACCATAGTCGCATCGGTTTTTGTGTGTTTTTGATTATGGAAAAGTTGGCACGCAACATGCTTTATAGAGACAACCAAGTTAAAGGTAACGGAAGTTAACTGGTTCCAAATGAAATTGAAACGTTGAGTGAAGCAACAATCCAACCCACAACCAAAAACACAGGAGAAGTTGAGTAATGAAAAAGACAATCGCAATGCTGGCAATCGGCGCGGCCTTCAGCATGGCCTCCACGGCGGGTGCCATCACGGTTGACGGTAGCTGGTCCGACTGGTTCAACTACGCCGGCAACGCCGGTTTCAACACGTGGAATGAGAATGCGGTTACCACGCTGAACGCGAACATCCGCACGCTGAACGACGAAGAAGGCCCCACCCCCGGTGGCGGCGGTCAGAACTATGACATCGAGCAGATCTTCTACTACTACGATGACACCGATCCGAATGCGTCCACGGGTGGCGTTTTCTACATCGGCATGGTAACGGGTTTCCCGCCCCAGGGCATGCCCGCTGACGGCCTCTATGCCGGCGACTTCTTCCTTGACCTCGGCAACACCGGTGGCTACACCCACGCCATCGCGGTGAGCACCGCTGCTCAGGACGCGGCCCGTTACGGCCGGATGTTCGGCAACACCGGCGCACCGAACTGGTCCGTCCTCAACCCCGCTCCCTTCGTCGCCTCCACCCCGTGGCGCGTTGACGAGACCCAGGCGGGTGCGGTTGACGTGACCGGTTCCTACAACCCCTCCATCGCTATCGCCCTGACCGGCAAGCACTACTTCTACGAGATCGCTTTTGACGTCAGCGGTACCGATGAAGACATCCTGGTCGACCCGAACAACGGCGGTATCGGCATCCACTGGACGATGCAGTGCGGCAACGACGTGATTGACGTCCGCGACGACAACCCCTTCGTCCCGGTTCCGGAACCCTCCACCTTCGCCCTTCTGGGCATGGGTATGCTGGGTGTGGCCCTGCGCCGCAAGTTCAGCGCCTGATTACTGGCTGAAAAGAACCGAGATCTTCCGAATCAATAAAAGGCAGCCTGACCTTCGGGTCAGGCTGCCTCGTTTTGTTCAGTTGATAGTTGACAGTTGATAGTTGATAGTTGATAGTTGATAGTTGATAGTTGACGTCGGGGTTGGTGTTTCAGTCATCGGGGTTCGGTGTAAAGCGCAATCTCACGTTAATCGCCCTGTCCACTGTCTGCTGTTCGCTCTACCCTTTCCCCTTTCCCCTTTCCCCTTTCCCCCTTTCACTTTCCACTTTCCACTTTCCACTTTCCACTTTCCACTTTCCACTTTCCACTTTCCACTGTCCACTGTCCACTGTCCACTGTCAAACCCCTTCTCCTTTTGAACACTTTCCCGTACCTTTGCTAGACTAGTGGGCTGAGTGGGGTGCTTCACGATGTATAGAAAGAAGGTGTTATGGCCGACTCGAAGGCCCTTGTAAAGGCGCAAACCCTGAAGGGGTTTCAAGACTTCCTCTCGGGGGAGGTGATGTTGCGCAGCGAAGTCATGCGTCGTATCGAGGCCATCTTCCAGACCTACGGCTTTGCCCCGGTGGAAACGCCCGCCCTGGAGTACCTCGATGTGCTGCTCGGTGCCGGCGGCGAGGAGACCAACAAGGAGCTCTTTCGGCTGGAAAGCCCCGAGGGAGAAGCCATTGCCCTTCGCTTTGACCTGACCGTGCCCTTCGCGCGCCTGCTTTCCCAGTATCCTGAACAGATCAAGGCTCCCTTCCGGCGCTATGCCATGGGCCCGGTGTGGCGCGCGGACAAGCCCGGTCCGGGCCGATTTCGCCAGTTTACCCAGGTGGACATCGATGCCGCGGGCGCGACGGCCATGGCCGTGGATGGAGAAATCATCGCGGTGATGTGCGCCGTAATGGCCGCGCTGGAGGTGCCCGAGTACCTGGTGCTGATCAACAACCGCAAGCTGATCGACGCACTCCTGGAGGACTGCGGCATCGTGGAGTCCGGCAGACAAAAGCATGTGCTTCGCGTAATCGATAAACTGGGCAAAGCCGGCGCCGCCAACGTGCGGCTGGAACTGGGCGGCGGCCGTGTGGACGACTCCGGCGATCCCATACCCGGTGTGGGGCTGGAAGAGGCCACCATCGACCGCATCATGGGCTTCGTGGCCATGACGGGAGAGAAGCGGGCGGATGTGCTGTCGGCGATGGAAGGGGCCCTGACGGGCAGCCCGCTGGCGGTGGAGGCCCTGGGCGAAATGCGGGAGCTGGCGGAGGCCCTGGAGGCGCTCGGCGTTGATGAGACGCGCACGCGCTTCGATCCGAGCCTGGCTCGAGGCCTGGACTATTACACCGGCCCCGTCTTCGAGATGATCCTGCCCCAGGCGCCCGCCTTCGGAACCGTCATGGGCGGCGGGCGATACAACCAGCTCGTGGAGCGCTTTGCCCACCAGGCCATCCCCTGCACGGGCATGTCGGTCGGACTGGACCGATTGCTCGCGGCGCTGCTGCACCTGGAGGCAGTGCGACCCGTGACGACGCCGGTGCAGGCGCTCGTGGTGACCATGGGCAACGTGCCGAAGGCCGAAACCCTCAAGGTAGCCCGTGCGCTCCGCGATGCGGGGATCCGTACGGAAACCTACTTTGCCAGCAAGAAGAAGATGCAGATGGGCAATCAACTGAGCCACGCCGACCACTACGGGATCCCGGTCGCCGTCATCATCGGCGAGGACGAGATCGCCCAGCGCGTCGTTTCGGTGAAAGATCTGAACGCCGGCAAGGCGGGCCGGGAGGAGATTGCCGATCGGGAAGCCTATCGGGAAGCTGGAAAGACCGGCCAGGTCACCGTGGCCCGAAGTGAGATGGTTTCGGCGGTGCGCGCCGTGCTCGGGCTCCCCCATTGATCGCGCGCTCGGCGCAAAGTTGAACTGTCCAACCGTAGAAGCAGACAATACAAAGCGACCTGAATGCGGGAAACCGGGAGGGCCGTGGAAGCGTATGTGTATGGTGTGCAGGTAAGTATTTCAGGTAGTTAACGGACGAAAAGTAACCTATTATTACCTTTCGCAGATTTATATTGAGTCTGTTAAGAAAAGGCTTGCGGTTCGACGCGTTACGGTATATGCTAGCTACACTTATGGAGAATTCTTTTCGTCCTGGACGGGTGCCGGGGCGTGTTCGTCACGCGATTGATCGGTTCACTCGCGCGCTCGGATAGGCTACGGGGTGGTTTGTGTTCGGGAACACATCAACCTGGCAACGAAGTAAGGTATGACGATGCGCAACAAGCTTTGTGTGAAGAAATTCGGTGTGTATGGGGGGGCTCGCGTGACGCTCCTGGCGGCGGCAATGGTCGCTGTCGGGCTATCGGGACCGCCCGTGACGGCGGAGGTGTTTACAGTCAACCAGTTCTCCGTGCAGGATGTGGGCAATCACGATGCGGCGGACGACGGTGATGCGCTGCTTGGGGACGGCATTGCGGAGCGCGATGTCGGTCGAGGCGACACCACTCTGCGCGCGGCGATAGAAGAGGCCAACGCCTTTCCCGGTCACGATATCATCATGGTCCCGGGCGGGAATTCGACCAAACACTACACCGACTTGCCCGCGTTGACCGATCCATCGGGCGTCACCATCATGAGCTTCGGCACCGGCAAGTTTACGATTGACGGGTCGAGCTCGGGAGACCGTCTGGAAGCTTACGCATCGCTTATCAACGGGTCTTTCGCCGCGCTCGACGTCAATCCCACGGATGCTCTACTTTCCTTCGCGGAGGCGATCCAGATTCGGTTCGTAAATTCCGACGGAGTGGACAACATATTTCACAATCTATTTAATATCAACATTGCCGATTTCCGGCAGTTGGACATCGACAACGACAATTTTCTCAGCGCAGCGGAACTGACGGCCGTCAATCCAGACGTGCCCGGACTCATCATCCAGAGTCCGAACAATAACATACTAGACATACTGATTACCGGGTGCGCAGGCGCGGGTATCAAAATCCAGGGAGCCACCGCGTCGAACAATGCTATCCAGGGTTGCTTGATCGGCAACGACGGCACGGCCGATAAGGGCAATGACGATCACGGCATTCTTATCGAGAACGGCGCGCACGACAATCTCATCGGCGGGACAACGGTAGAAGACCGCAACGTAATTTCCGGCAACGGGTCTGAAGAAGTCGACGCAGATAAGATTTCGAAAGCCTTCGGCCACGGCATCATGATCCGGGGCGCGGGCACCTCGCGTAACGTGGTCATAGGCAACTATATCGGCGTGGATGCCACTGGCGAACTCGATCTCGCCAACGCGTTCAGCGGGATCGAGATTCGCGACGGTGCCTCGGACAACATAATCGGCGGCACGACGGCGGAGGAGCGCAACATAATCTCGGCCAACGGAAACAGCCCGGATGGCTGCGGCGATAACTGCGGGTTCGGATTCGCCAGCGCTTACGGGCATGGCGTTCTTTTGAACGACGCGTCCGACAACATCATTCAGGGCAATTGGATCGGAGTGACCGCGAGCGGAGAAGGGCTGCAGAACAAAGGGGCCGGCGTGACCGTGGACGAATTTTCGTTGAACACGATAATCGGCGGGACCACGCCCGAAGCCGGGAACATAATTTCAACCCACGCGAACACGACGCTCTTCAACAACGCAGGCATTCTCCTGTTCGGCTCGATCGGCACTGTAATCCAGAACAATAACATCGGCCTCGGGCCGGATGGCAGTAGCGCGCAACTTAACGAGCACGGGATCGAGATGTACAACTGCACCGGCACTGTGATCGGCGGGGTCGGCCGCGGCAACATCATTTCGGGCAATCTGCGTGGCGTGCTCATCGAAAGCTGCCGAAATATTGTGATGCAGGGCAACCTTGTGGGGACGACGGTGGACGGCACCGCGGCGTCTCCCAACCAGGACTCCGGCGTTGTGGTTCGAGGGGGGCTTACCGCTCCGAATTTCATCCGGATTGGCGGCAGCGGAGCGGGCGAGGGCAACGTCATTTCCGGCAATGTCGACGACGGAATTATCCTGAATGGGGTAACAGCCGGATCGGATAGTCCCGTAGTGTTTATCGAGGGAAATAAAATAGGTACCGACATTACCGGCACCCAGGCGCTCGGAAACTCAGTCGTGGGAATTCTGCTTGACAGCGGCGCGGAATATGTAAACATCGGCGGGCCGGGCGCTGGCCAGGGCAACATCATTTCCGGAAACGGGCTCGACGGGATCCGCGCGGCGCGAAGCTTAGGCGGTGAAGAGGTCAACCATGTCGTCATACAGGGCAACCTGATCGGCACGGCGGCCAACGGCACAACGTTCCTTCCGAACGGCGAAAGCGGCGTGACGCTGCTGGAAGGCGCCAATCAAAACACCGTGGGCGGCACGGCGGCCGGCGAGTCAAACGTGATCGCTGCCAACGGGCTGTTCGGCGTGCGTATCAAGGGCGGGAGCTTGCACCTGACAGACCGGAACACCGTCCGCGGGAACTCGATTTACCGGAACGCGAACGAAGGCATCAAGCTGCAGGTCGAGGGCATCGAGACGGCCAATGACAATATTGCGGCACCCGTGATCGAACTTATAGGTCCGGTATCGGGTACGGGACCGGCGAACGCGACAATCGACATCTATGGCGATGCGGATGAGGAAGGGCGACTCTATCTGGGCCAGGCGACGGCTGACGGCTCGGGCGCCTTCTCTGCGGCGCTTGATCTCTCCGCTCTAGCTACCCTTTCGCTGGATTCGCTTACCGCGACCGCGACCGACGCCGAAGGCAATACTTCGGAGTTCTCCGCCCCGTTTGTGGTCGAGCCTCCGTCGGTAGACACGCAGCCGACCAGCGTAGTGGTCGTCGAGGGCGAAGCCTTCAGCCTCAATACGGAAGCCTCCGGCTCCGAACCGCTGTCTTACCAGTGGCAATTCCTTCCAACGGATGGCGCCGAGTTTGAGGATCTCACCGACGGCGGAACGCTCTCCGGCGCGACCACCAACGGCTTCTCCAACAGCAGCGCACAGTTGACCGACGAAGGCAGCTATCAGTGCGTGGTTACCAATGCGGTGGACACGGTCACCACGATCGTGGTCACGGTAGACGTTATTCCGGCCAATACGGCCACCGCGGTGGTTTCCGGGCTGACCGACGTCTCCGACGCCAACACGACCTCGCCGGCCCACCTGATCGTGAATCCCGGCGTGGATGGCGTAATTTCGCTCCGTGAAGCGATTATCGCGGCGAACAACCGCGCGGGCGCGGATGCCATCACCTTCGATGTGGCCGGCACGATCACCCTTCAGGGCGGTCTGCCGAGCCTGAACGACGCGGACGGCGGCACCACCATCGACGGCGCGGGCGACATCGTCCTGGATGGCGCGAATCTTGGCGGCAGCATTGTCGGCCTTCAGCTCTCCAGCGCCGAGAACGTGCTCTCGGGCCTGACCATCATCAACTTCCCCGGCCATGGCGTCAGTATCTCCGGCGTCGCGGCGACGGCGAACAGCGTGGTTGGCTGCCAGATCGGCACGAACGGCACGGCTATCCGCGCCAACGGCGGTCACGGCATCGAGATCGCGGACCTCGCCTCGGCCAACATCATTGGCGGTGTGGACGCGGCCAGCCGCAACATCATCTCCGGCAACGAGCGCAGCGGTGTCTATGTGACGGGCGCGCCGGACAACGTAGTAACCGGCAACTACATCGGCCTGTCGGCCAGCGGCCTGGCGGCGATCGCCAACGATGAAGCCGGTGTAACTCTGATCGACGGCGCCACGGGCACCGCGATTGGTGGCGACGCCGCCGGTGAAGGAAACGTGATCTCCGCCAACAACGATTCAGGCGTGGTGATCAGCGGCGCGGGCACCGCGGGCAACATCGTGTCCGGAAACATCATCGGTCTGGCCGCCAACGGGACCAGCCAGCTCGGCAATGTGGCGCAGGGCGTGGCCCTATTCGACGGCGCCTCCGACAACGTGATCGGCGGCACGGCGATAGAAGCCGGCAATATCATCAGCGGCAACGCCGGCGCGGCGGTGCTGGTGGACGGCGCGGCGACGATTCAGAACACGATCCGCTTCAACCAGATCACGGACAATTTTGGTACGGGTATCGAGCTGAGCAATGACGGCAACCTTCAACTGGCCGCCCCGGTTATCACGGGTCTCGGCTCCGTAAACGGAACGGCGGTTCCCGGCAGCACGGTTGACCTCTACACGAGCACCGACGGGCAGGGTGAAACCTACCTGGCGACCGCGGTGGCGGACGGCAACGGCGACTTCACCAGCCCGGTGGACGTGGAGCCGGTCGTGGGCCTCTTCATCACCGCGACGGCCACGGATGCTTCGGGCAACACGTCTGAATTCAGCGACGGGTTCTTCGTGGACCTCGAACCCCCGGTCCTGACCCTGCTGGGCGCGACGCCGGTCACGGTCCAGTGTGGCAGCCTCTATGAGGATGCCGGTGCGACGGCCCTCGATGACGTGGACGGCAACATCACCCACCGCATCGTGGAGACCATTACCTTCGGCGGCAACACCGTTGGGTCCGTCAATACCAGCGTGCTCGGAACCTACACGATCACCTACGAAGTGAGCGACAATGCGGGCCAGGTGGCCACGCCGGTGACGCGCACGGTGGACGTGGTCGACACCACGGCCCCGGTGATCACCCTCAACGGCGCTTCCGCCCTGCTGCTGGAATGCGGCGCGACCTACACGGAGGCGGGCGCTTCCGCGACCGACGGCTGCGATGGTGACCTTGAAGTGACCATCCTCGGCACGGTTGACCCGACCACGCCGGGTGTCTACCCGATCCTGTATCGCGTCAGCGATGCGCAGGGCAATGCGGCGACCGACGTAACCCGCACGGTTACCGTGGCCGATACGACGCGCCCGGTGATCTCGGTCCTCGGCTCGCTTGCCGTGACCCTGGAATGCGGCGACCCCTATCTGGACGCCGGGGCGACCGTTTCCGACGTCTGCGACTCCGCGGTTGAAGTGGAGACGGACAATCCGGTGGAGCCCGGCGTGCCGGGCGTCTACACGGTGCTGTACGACGCCACCGACGCCTCCGGAAACGAGGCGGGCCAGGCCTTCCGCACGGTCACCGTGGTGGATACGACGGCGCCGGTGATCACGCTCCTGGGCGGCAGCGACATCACCGTTGAATGCGGCGTGCCCTATAACGAACCCGGCGCGGTTGTAAACGACACCTGCGAAAACGACATCGACTTCATCGTCACGGGCACGGTCAACACCAGCGTCCCCGGCAACTACACGCTGGTCTATTCCGCCAGCGATTCGGCCGGCAACGTGGCGGAGACGGTGACGCGCATCGTGCGTGTTGCGGACAATGCCATCCCCGTGATCACGCTGAATGGCGCCTCCACGGTGAACGTGGAATGCGGCGGCACCTACACGGAAGCCGGGGCCACGGCCTCCGACAACTGTGAAGGCGACCTGAGCGACTCCATCGTGATCTCGGGTTCCGTGAACACGAGCGTGGCGGGCACCTACACCATCAACTACGACGTGGCCGACAGCATCGGCAACCGCGCCGCGCGCGTATCCCGCACGGTGATCGTGGCCGTCTGCCCGGCGCCCTGCGAAGACCAGTGCGCGGGCGATCCCGACAATGCGATTGACGAAGACGGCGACGGCCTCACGGCGTGTATCGAAACCTGCCTGGGCACCAGCGACTCCGAGATCGACAGCGACGGCGACGGCGTGCCGGACGGCACGGAAGTGGACAACGGGACGGATCCCGTGCTGCCCGATTCCGAGCTGGATATTGACGGCGACGGCCTGACCCAGTTGGAAGAGTTCATTTTCGACTCCGACGCGCTCGATCCGAACAGCCCGGCGATTTCCTTCTTCGTCTCCGCCGGCGGTGCCGACACGGTGGGCGGTGGCAGTTCCACTTCGCCGTGGGCCACCATCTCCTACGCCATTGCCCAGTCGGGCGCTTCCGCGGTCAACCCCGTACGCATTGTAATCGCGGACGGCAACTATCCGGAAGATGTGGAGTTGCTTCCCTGGGTGGTTCTTGTGGGAGCCGTGGGCGCGCTGCCGCGCATCGAGGGCACCGTCTTCGGCGCGGACAACAGCGGTCTGGTCAATCTGGAGATCGCGGCCTTCACCAGCGACGAAGTGATGCTGGTGATGGACGACGTGGCGATGGCCCTGGAGAACGTGGTCTTCCGCGGATCGGCCGCCCGCCCGGCGGCCGGCATCCTCGCGGACGGCGCGCGCTCGGCCCTGAGCACGATTGACGGCTGCTTCTTCACCAGCGTCTCCATCGGCATCGATGTGGGCGGCGCTTTGCCGAACATCCGCCGCTGCACCTTTGAGGACACCACCATCGCGGGCGTATTCGTCCGCGACACGGCGACCATTGGCGCGGGCGCGTCCATGGGCGATGTGGACGATCCTTCGACCGGGTCGAACCTGTTCAGCGGGATCTCCCAGGGCCGGGCGATCATCAATGAACTCACCACGACCCTGCTGGCCCAGCAGAACGACTGGGGCACGCTGGACGCCAATCTTGTCCAGCGCGACCTCATCAGCGGACCGGTAACAATCGCGCCGCTGCTCGCGCCGGGCAGCGCCGCCGACACGGCGAGCCTGTACGTGACGGTGTGGACCGCCGACACGCAGAACCGGATCCGCACGGCGGCGGTTACCGCGACAGCCAGTGGTGGCGCTTCGGTAACGGTGGAAGCCAACAGCAATGGCGTCTACCCGCTGCCGATTCTTCGCGCCGGAGCCTACACCATCGAGGTGGAGGCGAACGGCTACGAAGGTGAGTCCCTGTCCGTGACCTTGGAGCCGGGCCAGCTCGGATCACAGATCGTGGCCCTGCAGTTGCCGGAAGACAAGGCGGGCGGCCCGAGTTGCTATGGCGCACCGGGGTCGTCCCTGGGCTTCGGGCCGAGCGATCTTCTGGTGGCGGCCCTCCTCCTCGGCGCAATGCTGGCGGGTTCACGGATCCGGCGGTCTGACGCCGGAAACTAATTCGGATAACCGATATCCGGGCGGAGCGCGGTGACCGCGCTCCGCCCGGTTTTTTATTTCTATCCCATTCCAAATAAATGGGATAGGCTCTTTCACGCCCGTGGAATTGCCGGTGTGGCGTGACGAATTTCGAGTTGAGTCATACTGTTAGTGGCTGTCAACGAGACCGGGCGAATAAAAGAGCCACTTGACAATGGAATTCGTCGGGTATAATAAGGCAAGTGTGAACGGATCCATCTATGCGCCGTGGTGTGCGTGCGCGATCCAGGCAAAGAGTCAGGAAGAAGGGTCGCCGCGAGCAGCGGCGATACAGGCGGGTGTACGAATGATACGATTGAAAGCCCTATACGGCGCGGTGTTTTTTTCCGGAGCGCTGCTTGCGCTGAATAATCCCACGTGGGCGGCGAGCGCCGTGGTCGATACCCTGGGCGACGTGCTGGATGGCGACGTGACATCCATCAACGCCCTTGCGGCCACGCCCGGCCCGGACGGAAAGGTGTCGCTCCGTGAGGCGATCACCGCGGCCAACAATACCTCGGGCAGTGACGACATCACCTTCTCGGTGAGCGGTACTATCGAAGTGCTCTCCGAGCTGCCGGCGCTCAGCGACACCTCGGGGAATCTAATTCTCCATGGCGGCGGCGCGATCACCCTGAGAAACAACAGCGGGCTCAGCACCGTTGACGGCCTGGTGCTGACCAGCGGCGCGAATGACGTACGCGGTCTTACCATACGCGGTTTCGCCTCGGGCATCCATATCAAAGGTTCCTCGGCCTCCATCAACATCGTCTCGGAGTGCGTCATCGGCGGCACGCGCGAGGGCGATGGCCCGCTGGTGGATCCAAACAGCATCGGAATTACCATCGGTGAAGGCGCATCACAAAACTTCATCGGGATGGGCGTTTCGAATTCGGGAAACGTGCTTTCCAACAATCAACTGCACGGGCTGCTCATCGACGGCGGTTCTTTTGACAATACCGTACGCCGTAACCGGATCGGCACCACGGCGGACGGTCAGGCCGCGGCTCCGAACGAGCTCAGCGGCATCGTGCTCAACAATGCCCATGGCAACATGATCGGCGGCGCGTCCGCGGCCGATGGCAATCTGATTTCGGGTAACCGGGATAACGGCGTTCTAATCCTGAATCTGTCGTCGCAAAACTCCCTGCACAATAACACCATCGGTCTCGACTTGGAAAAACAGGTTGCCGTGCCCAACGGAACCGGCATCCTGATCGGGTCCAGCTCCACGGAGAACTCCATCGGCCAGCCGTCCCTCGCGCGGGGCAACACGATTTCGGGCAATACGGGCCACGGCATCAGCATACAAAACGCCGGGAACAACGCGATTCTCGGCAACGTGATCGGCGGTCAGTACGCGGGCTTGGAAGTGCTCGGCAATGGCGGCGACGGTATCTCCATATCCGGCATTTCCGAAGGCAATCGAATCGGCGACGGCACCTTCTCCGGGGACAATACCATCAACTTCAACGTCGGTGACGGCGTGCGGCTGGATGGTGCGGCGACCAAGCGCAACCCGATAAGCCAGAACGAGATTTTCGACAACGGCGGACTTCCGATACGCCTGCTCAATGGCGCTCAGGAAGGTGTGACGGCGCCAAGCCTGGATCCGGTGCTTCCGGGCGAGCCGGTCTTCGGTTTCTCCTCCGCCCCGGGCGCGGTGGAGCTCTTTGAGATCGACGAAAGCGGATTCTTCTTCCTGGAGCGGGTCACTGTCGATGGCAAGGGCGGCTTCCAGACCTCATTCCCGATCAGTCGCACAGAGAAGAGCACGATCGTAGCCACGGTGACCGACCCAAACCAGAATACATCGGAGTTCAGCGCGCCCCAGGTCATCCCGGCCACCTTGAACGGGACGCCGGTCCAATTGCTCGACCTCTATCTTGAATTCGACTCCAATCTCGACGAGCATCTCAATTTTGCCGAATATCAAGCCGGAACGGGTCGGAACAGCGCCTCCTTCACGGCGGCGGACACCAACGCCGACGGACTGCTGTCCTTCGAGGAGCTCTTCGCGGCATCCGTCCTGGAATCGTCCTTTACGCAGGTGGTGGTGACCACCCTGAACGACGTCGCCGATGCGCCCAGTACCGACACGCTTTCGGCATTGCTGCTGGACTCCGGTTCGGACGGGAAAATATCGCTTCGCGAAGTCCTGCTCGCCACACAGTCCGAGTTCAATGTGTATATAACGTTTTCCGAAGCGGGCACCATCCAGCCGGTTTCGGAGTTGCCACCGGTCGGCCCGATCTCCGCGCGGATATACATCGACGGTCGGGGCGAGGTGGTGCTCGACGGCGCGCTCCTCTCCGGCGAGGCGAGCGGCATGATCCTCACGGGCACGTCCGGGCAGATTTCCGGACTGCAGATCGTCAATTTTCCGGGCGCGGGCGTGAAGATCACGGGCGAATTCGCATTCACCAATTATGTTCGATCCTGCCGCATCGGAACGGATGGCGTTGGCGCCCTGGGCAACGGCGTGGGCATTCTGATCAATGCCGGCGCTCAGTCCAGTGCGGTCGGCGGCGGACTTTCCTCCCTCCGAAACATCATCTCGGGCAACACCACCACGGGCATCGTCGTGGATGGCGGCGACACGACGTACACAACCATCGCGAGCAACTTTATCGGTGTCGACGCAACCGGGGAGAACGCGCTTCCCAATGTGAAGAACGGCATCGTACTCTCGAATGGCACGAGCTTCAATTTCATCGCCTCCGCCGGCGGTTACGGCCTGCCCAACATCATTGCGGGCAACGGCGACGGCACCGAAGGGGGTGGCATCGTCATCAGCGGCGGCGCGAATCGCAACTTCATCCTCGGGAGCCAGATTGGTTCGGCGGACGGCGCAACTTCCGCGTTGGCCAACAATCCCCATGGCATAGCGATCTCAAGCGGGGGCCATTCAAACTTCATAGGCCTGGCGGAAGAGGAGTCTTCCAAGGGCGCCATCCGGCAGGCCAAGGGCGCCGTACGGAAGGGCGTACTCCCCGTCAACTTCCTCACGCCGAATACAATCGCCGGGAATGTGGCGGACGGCATTCGGATTGATGGCGAGACTTCGCTGCGGAACACGATGCTCTACAATTCCATCTTCAATAACGGCGGCGACGCGATTTCCCTGCTGAACGGCGCCAACGGCGGTGTCGCGGCGCCCGAGATCAGAACGGCGCTCAGCCAGCTTGTCGCGGGCGTCGGCGCGCCCAACGGCCTGGTGCAAGTGTTCTCCGACGAAGTCGACGAGGCCCAGTACACCGTGGGCCTGGCCCAGTGCGACTCGGAGGGGAACTGGAGCATCGAGTTGGACAAGACGACCAAAGAGATTCGCTTCTATACCGCCGCCGTCACGGATGCACTGGGCAATACCTCCGCGCTCAGCGAGCCGGCGGAGATCGGCGTACTGCCGGAGTGTACGGACCCCGAGGCCGACGGCGACGGCGATGGAGTCACCGACTGCGACGAGGCGATCGAAGGTACGGATCCCGAATTGCCCGACACGGACGGCGACGGCATGCCGGATGGCTTTGAAATCGAGTTTGCTTTGAATCCCCTTTCGGTGGACGACGCCGCGCTGGACAATGATCACGACTTCCTGAGTAATCTGGAAGAGTACCTGGGCGGTACGGACCCGAATGTCGCGGACAATGTGGACATCACGCTCCACGTGGACAGCGAGATCGGCGTGGACGGCCCGGACAACGGCGCCCTCGATAATCCGCTTCGCACGATTGGCTTTGCCATGGCGCGTGCGGCCGGCGCGCCGGGCACGGTGAAGTTTGTGCGCCTGGCGGCCGGGGAATATGCCGAGGATGTCGCCCTGGCGGCGGGCGTGACCCTGAGCGGTCCCGTGGATGATCCGGAGGTCCCCGACGACACGGCGGTCATCATTGGCGTCGTTTCGGGCGCGGTCGGCGCCGTGGTCGAAGATGTGACCATCCTCTCGCAGGACGGCACCGAAACCCTGCTCAATATGGACAGCAGCGACATGATCGTGCGCCGAGTCCAGTTTATCGGACTGGACACGAACCGCGCGGGCGCGGGTGTGCTGGCTCAGGGCTCGGCTTCGGCCTCGGGGCTCGTGGACGACTGTGACTTCGTTGATTTGGGCGTGGGCGTGGAGATCACCGGCGGTTTGCCGGTGGTTCGCAAGTCGCTCTTCCAGGATCCGGGTACGGCGGGCATTGCGGTTCGCGAGACTGCGGACGTGAGCGGCGACGAAGGCCTCAGCACTTCCCTCGATTCGGAAAGCGGTTTCAATACGTTCACCTTCGATCCGGCGGCGGAGAACCCCGTGGCGGAGCCGGTCGCGGTAATCAACGAGACCGATGTCGAGCTCCGCATGGAGAACAACGACTGGGGAACGGACAATGACGGCGCGGTCACCGCGCTCATCAGCGGGCCGGCGGACTTCTCGCCCAAGCTCGCCGCAGGCTCCGCGATTCTCGCCTCCACCGTAATCTGCACCATATTCGACGACCGAACGCAGGCCCGGGTGACCAACGGCAGCGCCGCGCTCGAAGTGAGTGGATTCCGACCGGTTACCAACAATGACAACGGCGTCTATGCGTTCCCGGCCGTGCTTGAAGGCGGGTATCAAATCATCGGTGCCGCGACGGGCTTCAACGAAAACTCCGTGGCCTTCGACGTAGGCGCGGCGGAAATCAAGAGTGTTGTGCTGCCCCTGTCCGCGCTGAATGGCGGCGAAGGCGAAGGTGAAGGCGAAGGTGAAGGCGAGAAGGATCCGGGCCGACCCGCGTCCTGCGGGCCGGGCGCATCCGGTGGTACGCTCTGGGGTGACCTGAGCCTCGTAGTGCTGCTGCTGGCCGTCCTTTCCATTCGTTTCGGCAGGTCCGGCGCGGGCGACCAATCGCCCCGGTCCTGACCGGTAACAGTCATCTCTGTCGCCGCCGCGCGGGCATCCCGGCCCGCGCGGCGGCCTTCTTTTGGCGCGTTGTAAACGGGTCGGAGCGGTGGTATTCTACCGTGGGAGCGGTGTGCGAAACCGCCCAATGCCTACAGGCGCCACGCAGGGAGATTGCAGGGCATGAAGATCACGCTATCAGGGGTTTGCATCGGACTGGTCTGTGCGCTGCTTTCTTGTTCGGCGCGGGCGGGCGAAGATCCGGGTACGACGCGCTTCGTAAGTGTTCAGACGGGTGACGACGGGAATCCCGGCACGCAGGTGAGCCCCTATCGCACCATCGGCGGCGCGCTGGCGGCGCTGGGCCTCGAAGGGGCGGCCGAGCCCTGGACCCTCACCATTGGCCCCGGCACCTACGACGAGACCGTGGAGACCTTTCCCATTAATCTGCCGACGGATGGAGTGCGCTTGATCGGCGAGAGCAAGGAGACGTCGATCATTGATGGTGGCGGTGCGGCCTCGGCGGCGGGCCCCCTGTTGACGGGCAGTGGAATCAGCGATTTCGTAATTTCCGGTCTGTCCTTCCAGAACACGGCGCGGACCGGCGGCACGGATAACGGCGGCGCGATAGAGTTCTTGAACAGCTCCGGTACCATTCAAGACTGTGCCTTCACCAACAACGCCTGCGAACGGGCGGGCGGGGCAATCTGGATTTCCGTGGCCACGGGCGAGCAACTGCGCCTGGCGGACAACACCTTTACCGGCAACACCACAGGCCTGACAGGAACCTTTCAGGACCGCTTTGGCGGCGCGGTGTGCGTCGCCGGGGCGATGACGGGAGAGATCACGGGGAATTCCTTCACCGGCAACTCCGCCGAGCTCAATATCCTCGGGAATGGCCTGGCCGATGCCTTCGGCGGCGCGCTGTTCATCGGGGGCGACTTCGTGGGGGCGAATGGTGTGGAGAGTTTCGCCTCCAACAGCTTCAACGGCAATTCGGTGTCCACCGTGGACGGCGTGGACGGCCTCGGCTCGGCGGTGATGGTGGACGGGTCCTTCACCGGCGGCATGACCGGGTGTTCGTTCACGGACAACAACGCGCCCACGTTCTCCATTGACGGCACGTTTGCGGTCGCGGGGTCCATTTCGGGCGATATCAGCAATTGCACGTTTGAAAACAATACCGTGCGCGGTTCGGGTGGCGGCCTGTTTGTGGCCGGGGACTATGTCGGCGATATCACGGGCTGCACGTTTACCGGCAATCAGGCCGGTGCGGGGGAGTCGTCCTTTCAGGTGCAGCGCGGCGGCGCGATTGCGATTCTGGGGCAGTTTACGGCGAGCAACACGGGTCTGAGCAACTGCACCTTCACCAACAATAGCGCCTCGATGGACGCCCAGGGCAATGGCGTGGCGGAAGCCCGGGGTGGCGCGGTGCACGTGGGCGGAAACTGGAATGGCCCCCTGCGCCGGAACACCTTCGACAACTGCCGGGCGAGCAGTACCGACGGCGACGCTTTTGGTGCGGGCCTTTACGCGGGTGGCGATTTTACGGGAGCGGACCTGAGCGGGAACTTGTTCAAGGAATGCTCCGTCACCGGCAGCACGCGCAACAGTGCGGGCGGCGGCCTGTATATTGCCGGCGCCCTGACGCTTCCCTTCATCGGGAACCGTTTCGAGGCCAACACCGCCGAGTTGCGGGGCGCGGGCGCCTATATGGGCGGGGTGGTCGTCGGCACGCTGGAGAGCAACGATTTTATCAACAACATCCTGGCCAATACCGTGGCGCGGAATTTTGCGGGCGCCGGCCTCTGCATTGCCGAGGGACTGCTGGGCGATGTGGTGAGCAACCGCTTCTTCGGCAACAGCGCGCAGATGGTCGATTTTGGCAACGGCCTCTTTACGTCGAATGGCGCGGGGATGTTTGTCGGCGGCACCTTCGATGGCGGATTTGGCGCCAACGAATTTGTCGGCAACCGCGCCACCAGCGTCGATGGCGGGTCGTCCGGCGGCGGTCTTTTCGTCGAGGGAGAGGTCGACCGGAATTTCTTCGAGCAGAATCTCTTTTCGCGCAACCATGCGGACGCGGGCGGCGGCATGTACTTCATGTTTGAGGGAGGGCGCAATATCCTGATCCGGAACAACCTGTTCACGGAGAATACCTGCACGGGCCCGCAGGGCGCGGATATAGCGAGCGAGCAGCGGGTCACGCTGATCAACAATTCTTTCAGCGGTACGCCCGAGGGCGGGGCGAGCATCTTCTTTCCGGTGATCGCGGTGGACAATCTATCGGGCCTTTACAACAACCTTTTTGAGCGTGTGGAGACGGCGATCCATTTGGCCGACGCGATCACGATCCCGATCGCGAACAACAATTTTGATGTGAATACCGCGCTGGTGCTGCGGGATGGCGTCGCCCACGCGACCCCGGAAGAGCTTGCGCCCCTCTTCGGCGTGAACTTCAGAGACAATTCGGTGCTATCCAACGGACTGGTGGGCAATGGCGACACCAACGGCAACGACGAGGCCTCGGGAAGCTGGAAAAGCGCAACGGTCTATGATCCGGTTACGCGCCAGTCGACCTTGACCGACACGGATCGGAGCTGGGCGCCCGGCGAGTGGGCGGGCGCTCTCGTGAACCTGTCGATCGATCCCGAAGTGCGGGAGCACTACCGGATCGTGGACAACACGGAGACGACGTTGCTGGTGAAGGGAAACCTCGTCGCGGCGCACCGGGGCGGCTTGCTGGAGACCTACACCATCGACGACTATCACCTGCTGGAGACTTCACCGCTCGTGGATCGGGGCGAATCGGTCATTGTGGAGTCCCAGAATGTCACCCCGCTGAGCGACTTTGACGCGGAGAACCGGCCCTCGGGCTGCAACGTGGATATCGGCGCGGATGAGTTTCAGGGGGGCGAGCCTTGCACGAGCAATATCGAAGTTTCGCCTCTCAGTATCGATTTTGAGGCACAGGATATCGGTGCGGGGCCCGTGGAGCGCGATGTCGTCATCACCAATACGGGTGAGGGGGACCTGAGCGTCACCGGCGCCGGGATCGTGGAAGGGTCGGATGGCTTCGGGCTGAATGGCGACACGGGAGAGACGATTCTCGAATTTGGCGAAAGCAGGACGGTGACCGTTACTTTTGATCCGGATGGGCCTGGCGACTTCTCCGGGGCCTTGTCCGTAAACTCCGACGACCCGGATTCACCGGAGATCCTGGTTGCGCTGTCGGGCACCGGCGTATCGGGTGGTGAGGGAGAAGGAGAAGGCGAGGGTGAGGGCGAGGGCGAGGGCGAGGGCGAAGGCGAAGGTGAAGGTGAAGGAGAAGGAGAAGGAGAGGGAGAAGGCGAAGGCGAGGGTGAAGGCGAGGGTGAAGGCGAGGGTGAAGGCGAGGGTGAAGGCGAAGGCGAAGGCGAAGGAGAAGGCGAGGGTGAAGGCGAGGGTGAAGGGCCGATAGCGGACTTCAGTGCGGATAGAACGTCCGGCGAGCCGCCGCTTACCGTCCAGTTTACGAACGATACTACGCTGAACGGCGCCACCCAGGGCGCGCTGTTCTGGGACTTCGGCGACAACCTCTTCAGCAACCAGGAGAACCCGCAACACACCTACACCGCGGATGGTCGATACACCGTGACCTTGACCGTGATTACCAACGCGGGTGTGGCGGTGGAGCGGAAGGAAGAGTTCATCGTTGTGGGCGATGCGCCGCCCCGGGAACCGGGCGATGGCCCGCCGGTGCTCTACGTGAAAAAGGGCGAAGGCGAAGGCTCGGGCACCGAGGAGGATCCGTTCACCACCATCACTCGGGCCATGGAAGAGGCCGCGACCTACGCCACCGAAGACTACGTGGTGACGATTCAGTTGTCGGCCGAGACGTATACCGAAGCGGTCAGCTTCGCGCCGAATGTGGCGCTGCGCGGCGCCGATCCGTCGGACCGGGGCGCCACGGTGATCGCGCCGGCCCTCGCGCAAGTGCAGACCAACGGCGACCGGGCGATCCAGGCGGCGGACAACACCGTGCTGGCCAATTTGACCGTTGTGCTGGAGTTGACGGACGCGTCGGACTTCCGTCTCCTCTCCATTGACGGGGTAAAGATGACGGTGTTCAATGTGGCGCTGGACGGCAGCAATCTCCTGGGCTCCGTGGGCATATCCATCCTGAATCTGGAATCCTCCGGCACCGTCGTGCAAGATTGCCTTATTCGCCAGTGCGAATTTGGCGTACGCGCCCTGGCCACCGGCGCACGGATAACGCGCACGCGCTTCGAGACCATTCAGGAAGACGCCCTCTTCGTACAGCGCCCCTCGGATCGCAAAGGGGCCGAGGCGGAAGTGGTGCCCCAGATGGGCGACATCCGCGACTTGAATGAGTCGGGGCAGAACAGCTTCGATGCGGACAGCATCGGCGGAGCCTTCATCAACAATCTCAATGAGAGCGCCACTATTGTTGCGGAAGGCAACGAATGGGGCAGCGATGAGTTCGGCGAGATCAATCTCAGGATGGAGGGTCCCGGCGAGGTGGACTTCCTGCCCTATCGCCTTACGTCGAACGCCCAGATTCTGACCTTCACCCTCTCGGTGCTGTTGAAGGATTTCGAAACCGAGGCCCCCATCGGCAATGGCACGGTAAGTATCGCGGAACTGACGGGTACGTCGACTTCCGTCAATGTGGATGGGGTCTATACCTTTCCGGCCCTGCCGCAGGGTGATTACACCGTGAACGGCGCGGCGGCGGGCTTTGCGACGAACACGGGCACCGTGACGGCCCCGGACTTTATCGAGTCGATCGAGATCGGCCTGACCCGCACCGGACTCAGCACCGATGCGGTGGCCGTGCTGCTATTGGACGAATTCGATGCGGCGGACCAGGACGGCAATGGCAGCCTGAGCTTCTCCGAGGCCCGCGCGGAAGTGCCGGCCATTACCCAGATCCAGTTCAATGAACTCGCGGGTAGCGATGGCGTCCTGACAGAAGCGGAGCTCGACGCCCGGGTAAACCCGGTGGATCCCGGCGGCTGCGCCAAGGTGGGCGTGGTCTCCCTGGCCGACACGGTCCGGCGCTATCTCGGTGACCTCTTCCTGCTGGGTATTGCCTTGGCGGGTCTGCTGGCCTGGCGCGGCGCGGGCGGGGCGTGAATCTGGAAAGGATTGTCCGCGCGGCATGAATACCGAGAGGCCGCAGGGTGTAGTATTTCCTGGAGATTGAAGTCTCAGATGAGAGTGAATCAACAGAGGAGAGACCGAGGATGAGAACAGCGAATCCAGCGCTGAATGAGAATACCTTTTTGAATGTTCACGATCAGGCCTACGGTGGACAGTCCATGACCATCGAAGGTACTGTGAGCAAGTCCGGCATTCTGCTCATGCTCGTGATGGCGTCGGCGGCCTTCACCTGGCGCGGTTACCTGAACGGGTCGGAGCAGGTCATGCTCTGGATGATTGGCGGGCTCATCGGAGGCCTGGTGTTTGGTCTGGTGACCAGTTTCAAACCGGCAATCGCCATGTACACGGCACCGGTCTACGCGCTCTGCGAGGGACTTTTCCTCGGTGGAGTTTCGGCACAGGCCCAGGTGATGTCGGGACAGGCCATTGTCATACAGGCCGTCACGTTGACCTTTGGTATCCTGCTGGCCCTGCTGTTTGTCTACCGCATCGGACTCATCAAGGCCACGGAAAATTTCAAGCTCGGCGTGGCCGCCGCGACGGGCGGGATCTTTCTGGCCTACCTCGCCACGATTGTGCTGGGGCTTTTTGGTATCGCGGTGCCGTTCATTCACCAGACCGGCGCCATCGGGATTGGCTTCAGCCTCTTTGTGGTCGTTGTAGCCTCGCTCAACCTCGTGCTGGATTTTGACTTTATCGAAAACGGCGCGGAGCGCGGTGCGCCGAAGTACATGGAGTGGTACTCGGCCTTCGGATTGATGGTCACGCTGATCTGGCTCTACCTGGAGATCCTGAGGCTGCTGTCGAAGCTCCAGTCGCGGCGATAGGGTCCATGGGGCAACGACTGGCGTTAACAACGATAAGATAAGCACAAGAAAAGGCCCGCGATCATTCGCGGGCCTTCCAGTTTTGGAGGTTGTGGACTGGCGGTCAGTCGCGGGACGACATCAGGAGCTGGAGAATATACCAGAAAAGGAGCGCAACGGAGGCGAAGAGGGCCAGCGCAGCCGCCACGTGCTGGCCGACGCGGTATTCGTGCATCACGTTGGAGGTGGTGTAGAGGACACTCGCACCCGCGAAGACGGCCATGACGCCCGTGAAGAAAATCCCCAGGGAAAATCCGAATACAACGCTGCACACGATCAGGCCAAGGGCTACGAATCCGAACATCCCCAGAAAGGGCCCCATGAAGGAGAAATTCTTGCGCGTAAAGAAAACAATGGACGTAATGCCCGTAAAGGCGCAGCCGGTGAGGATGGCGGCCGTGGGGATCACTTCCCGACCGCCGAAGTTGGCGGCGATGTAGAGCAACGGTGCAAAGAAGATCGCCTCCGCGACCACATAAAGGCCGAGGCCGGCATACTGCATGCCCACCGAGGTATCGGAAGCGGCCCAGCGGTTGGCCACATAGCTTACGCCCATGAATCCGGCGAGGACGATCAGCATGCCGTAGCGGATACCCAGCACGGACGCCACAAGGCTTTCCGTGATGGGAAGACTCAGGATTACCGCCTCGACGCCGATGAAGGCAAGTACGGCAGCGAATAGATGCACATACGTCTTGGAAATAAAGGAAGCGCGCGCCTCGGCCGAAGCCTGGTCCGCCATTGTGTACTCATCCGCACGAAATATGTCCTGTCGCATGTTGCTGTCTCCCTGTTTGGTTGCTGTTGGTCTACTCACAAGCCCACTGCACTGATGCCGGAGTCATTATAGGGAATAACTCAACTACAGTAAACCACGCCAACGCTTATTGTATTCCAAAACAATCGGGCGCGCCTTTTCGGTCAAGAAGGCGCGCCCGCTATTGTCTATCCTTCGGCGAAGTCGTCGCTCTGGAGTTCGCCGATTCAGGCTACGCGTCGCGGCGAAGGGACGACCACCCCAGCAGCGTGATCATGGCCACGCCCAAAAGGAAGAGGTCGCCCAGCTTGGTGCCTACCTTGCTGATGGTGCCCTCGATATAGAAATTGCATCCTTCGCCTTCACCTTCGCCTTCGCCTTCACCTTCACCTTCACCTTCGCCTTCACCTTCGCCTTCACCTTCCCCTTCGCCTTCGCCTTCACCCTCACCTTCACCCTCACCTTCACCTTCCCCTTCGCCTTCGCCTTCACCCTCAGCGATTACCGGCGTACCAATGGTCAGTGTCCACTCCGCGAGCAACTCCAGTTCAGGAAGTGACGCTACGCCCGTATTGCGGGTCGACCCGCCGGTAGTAACGCGAAAAGAATACTCGCCATCCGGGAGTTCAATCGAGATTGAACCGGACTTCTCGCAGGTGCCTTCTTCGCGTGTGCAAAACAATTGGCTGCTTCCAAGGAAATCACCTGTTCCTTCGTCCCGCAGGGATGCGGAAACAGATGCGTTCACTTCATCCGTGAATTCTCCGGGTGCTGTGAGGGTCGAGTCGAGGCTTCCGCTCCACTCAAAGGTCTCTCCGCCGTTGGAAACGGTAAAGAGTATCTCCGTTTCGACGACGCCCTGGGCGACTGCGACACTGGTGGTGCCTTCACAGTTTCCACAAGACTGGGAAGAAGTGATGAGGGTGGCCAGGCTGTTCAATTGGAGGCCGCTATTGATGACGGAGAAAATGCCGCCGGTCAGGAGCGTGGAACTCACACCGCCGCCGGGAGATTCACTGCTAACCTCGAGAAAGGGGTTGAATACATCCGCCACATCACTCGAAATTTCCTGCAGGGCATCCTGATCCCGATTCTCAATGCCGTCGATCGCCGAAGTCGATGCGTCGACAAAGGTGTTATACCCTGTAACCTCAAAATCCGCATGAGCGGCCAGGGGCGCGCCCATGGCGAGCAGGGCCGCCAGGGCGGGGCCCAGAGGCTTCATAAGACGATAGGAATCCATTGATATCTCCCTTTTGTGTTCGAACTGTCGTTGACAGCCACCACGTGTAGACACTGGTCCAACCCAAGCCAGACTACCAGTATAGCTACCCGGCACGCCAGTTTCTTCCCCATCGCCCGTTCTTGGATCCGCCGTCGAAAGCGTGTAGGCTGTACCCCGCTGTGCTGAAGACAATCACCCCGGCTATCGGGGCAGGAGAGTGCAATGGATTTCACCGTATCGGCGAAGATGGAAGACCTGCTGGGGCGCGTGCGCGCCTTTGTGCGCGAAGAGCTGTATCCGCTGGAGCCCCAATTGCTCAGCGAAGGTTTTGGCGCGCTGCTGCCCGTACTTCAAGAGAAGCGGAAGAAGGTGCGGTCCCTCGGACTCGCGTTGCCACAGATCGAGAAAGAACACGGCGGCCTCGGTCTGAGTGTGCTGGAGCATGGCCTCGTACAGGCCGAGCTGGCCAAGTCGCCCGTGGGCGTCTATTGCTTCAACTGCCAGGCGCCCGACGCGGGCAACATGGAAATCCTGATCAAATTCGGCACGCCGGAGCAGAAGGAAAAATACCTCAAGCCGCTGCTCGCGGGCGAGATCCGCAGTTGCTTCTCCATGACCGAACCGGACTTTCCAGGCTCGAACCCCACTTGGATGGGCACGACGGCGGTGAAGGATGGCGACGACTACGTGATCAATGGCCGCAAGTGGTTCACCTCGTCCGCCGAAGGCGCGAACTTTGCCATCGTGATGGCCGTGACGAATCCCGAGGCGCCGAAGCATCTGCGGGCGAGCCAGATCATCGTGCCGCTGGACACGCCCGGCTTTACGCTTGTGGAGAATATCTCCTGCATGGGCCATCGGGGCGAAGACTGGGACAGCCACGCGGAAGTGAATTATGAGAACGTCCGCGTGCCCCAGTCCAATCGCCTGGGCGAAGAGGGCGCCGGCTTTCTCATCGCGCAGGAGCGCCTTGGGCCGGGCCGCATTCACCACTGCATGCGCTGGGTGGGCATAAGTGAGCGCGCCTTTGAATTGCTCTGCGCCCAGGCGCTCAGCCGCGAAGTGGCGCCGGAGCGCACCCTGGGCATGCAGCAGTTCGTTCAAGGCTGGATTTCCGAGAGCCGCGCAGAGATTAATGCCGCGCGACTTATGGTGCTGCAGGCGGCGGATACCATCGACCGGAAGGGCGCGAAAGAGGCGCGGGTGGAGATTTCGCTCATCAAGTTCTTCGTGCCCAATGTGATGATGAAAGTACTGGACCGCGCGATTCAGGCCCACGGCGGTCTCGGCATCACCGACCGCACGCCCCTCGCGTCCTTCTGGCGGAATGAGCGCGCCAGCCGCATTTACGATGGCCCGGACGAGGTACACAAGATGTCGGCGGCCAAGCGGATTCTGGAGTTGTATAAGGCGCAGGCGGAATCTCATCAGTAATGACTACTATGATCGACACCCCCAAGCCCATCCGACCTGGCGAAGAGTTCGACCTTTCGCGTCTCGAGGCGTACCTGAAATCGGCTATCCCCGATCTTGAGGGGACGCTCGAAGTGGCTCAGTTTCCCAGCGGCTTTTCCAACCTGACCTATCTGCTCAAGGTGGGCGAGCGGGAGCTGGTGCTCCGAAGACCGCCCTTCGGCAGCAAGGTGAAGTCCGCCCATGACATGGGCCGTGAATACACCGTGTTGTCGGCGCTGCACCCCATCTATCCGGCGGCGCCGAAGCCCCTGGCGCTGTGTGATGATTTGGAAGTCATGGGCGCACAGTTCTATGTGATGGAGCGCATTCGCGGTTCGATATTTCGCGGGGTGAAGCCCGAAGGCTTCGACGCGGATGAGTTGACGGTGCGCGGCTGCTGCGAGGCCTTCGTAAAGAACCTGGCGGCGCTCCATGGGCTGGACTACGAGGCCGCGGGACTCGGCGCACTGCGCAAAGAAGGCTCCTACGTGGCGCGGCAGGTGTCGGGCTGGATCAAGCGCTATCATGGATCGAAGACCGACGACATCCCCGCGATCGACACCGTGATGGCGTGGCTCGAAGCGAATCACCCCGAAGACTCCGGCGCGACACTGGTGCACAACGATTACAAGTTCGACAACGTGGTGATGGACCCCCACGACCCCACGAAAATCATCGGCGTGCTCGACTGGGAAATGTGCACCATTGGCGATCCGCTGATGGATCTGGGTACGGTACTGGGCTACTGGATCGAGAAGGGCGACCCGGATCTAGGCGTAATTCAATGTTTCCTGAGTCAGGAGCCGGGCATGATGACCCGGAAAGAAATGGCGACGCTATACGCGGAACTGACCGGGCGCAGCCTGGAGAACATACTGTTCTACTATGTGTTCGCGCTCTTCAAGCTCGCGGTGATCGTGCAGCAGATTTACTATCGATACAAACAGGGCCTGACCAAAGACGAGCGTTTCGCACCGTTGATTTATGTCGTGGGGGCGCTGGGGCATCGGGCGGAGGGGTGTATTGAGACGGGGGCGATGTAGCCAGGTGATTGGCGATGAGGGGAACCAGCCATCCCGATCAGCATGCGCCAACGTGGGTTGGGCTTCCAGCCTGACCTTATGTCAATGCCGAGTTTGTTGGCGCGGACCGATCAAGAGATGACCAAATTTTAGGAGTTCACTGTGTTACGCTGGGCGGCTTGGTCAGGCGGGACGCCTAACCCACCTTGACGCGCTTTGATGGTCGACTTTGCCGGGTCATCGGGCGGGATGTAGTATCGCAATCGGCCACGAGCAAGCCCACATGCTTTGATCGAGAAGCGCCAACGTGGGTTAGGCTTCCAGCCTGACCTTATGTCAATGCCGAGTTTGTTGGCGCGGACCAATCAAGAGATGACCAAATTTTATGAGTTCACTGTGCTACGCTGGGCGGCTTGGTCAGGTGGGACGCCTAACCCACCTTGACGCGCTTTGATGGTAGACGCCGCTTGTAGTATCGTGATCGGCTACGATCAAGCCCACGCGCTTTGATCGAGAAGCGCCAACGTGGGTTGGGCATCTTGCCTGACCTGCTGTCGTGGGCGGTTCCGCAGCCACTATGGTAAGGCGGGACGCCTAACCCACCTTGATGCGCTTTCATGGTCGACCTTGCTGGGTCATCGGGCGGGATGTAATGTCGCAATCGGCCACGCTCAAGCCCATGCGCTTTGATCGAGAAGCGCCAACGTGGGTTGGGCATCTTGCCTGACCTGCTGTCACGGGCGGTCCCGCAGTCACCAAGGTCAGGCGGGACGCCTAACCCACCTTGACGCGCTTTCATGGTCGACGCCGCTGGGTCATCGGGCGGGATGTAATGTCGTGATCGGCTACGATCAAGCCCACGCGCTTTGATGGTCGACACCGCTGTAAGTACGAGGTTATTCAGGGGCGTCAAGTCCTGTGCTTTCGCGAAATCCAGGTGCTTCGTAGTACAGGTACTCGCCCGGAGACAGCTTTGCCTGCATGGGATTAAGTGCGATGTAGGACAGGCATCGGTCGAGGTGGGGGATGCCTCGCAGAAGATGGTCCCAACTTTCCTGTTGCCAGAGTGTTCCCGAGCGTCCCAGGGCCTTGTTGATCTGCTTCGCGGAGTAGCTTTTCCATGAGTGCGTCACGGATTCCAGCGCAGTATCAGTCCGAAGTTGAAACAAGACATGGACGTGGTTGGGCATGACTATAAATGACGCGAGGTCATAGCGATCACCGTCAAAGTGGTGGAGCGAATCGGCGACTATATTGGCGCAGCGCGGCGAGCGTAAGTGGCACGCACCATAGCCCGCATCCAGCCAGGCTTCGAGGCGTTTGGGGAAGCGGTCACGGTAGTCCCGCATTGTCTTGTCATCCCATGGCCTGGGGTGCTTTACGAGCCAGGCTTCGCGTTCGGCTTTCCAGGCCCGCAGCTTCTCCTGGGGCAGGGAATCGGCGAGACGCCACGTGAGGAAATAGAAAGCGCTATCGAGCCGCCAGTGCGGCAGATGGCGGGCGTCTTTGCGCACTTCCGCGCCGGGCGTTAGAAAGGGTGAAACGAGATCGTGTTCAGCGTTCACTTCTGCCGGGATATCGTCCATGAAGATGGTTCTCCAAGAACAACAGATTAGCAAAGAAGCAGCGGGTTGACAATAGTGCGAGTTGTTGCCAGAAGCAAGCGGGTTGTACATCGGGTCCCAAAAGGGCGCCAACGTGGGTTGGGCATCTTGCCTGACCTTATGTCAATGCCGAGTTTGTTGGCGCGGACCAATCAAGAGATGACCAAATTTTAGGAGTCCACTGTGTTACGCTGGGCGCCTTGGTCAGGCGGGACGCCTAACCCACCTTGACGCGCTTTGATGGTAGACGCCGCTGGGTCATCGAGCGGGATGTAGTATCGTGATCGGCTACGATCAAGCCCACGCGCTTTGATCGAGAATCGCCAACGTGGGTTGGGCACCTTGCCTGACCTGTTGTCGTGGGCGGTCCCGCAGTTACTATGGTCAGGCGGGACGCCTAACCCACGTTGATCGCCTGTGTTGGTGCGGGATTCCGCTGGTGATCCGGAGATCTTGCGCCGCGGCACGGGTCGGCAAAGGGTGGCCCTGGCGGGTGGAGTCATTCGCCTTTTTCGATTGCCCTTCTTCCTTTCAGTCACTATAATACTTGCAGGGTTGTGGCGTTTCCTGTTGAACTCACGTGCTGCTCTTTGGAGCGAGGATGGGAAAATGATAGCGATGCAATGCGGGGCATGTGGGAAGTCGGTCAATGTGGACGAGCACCTGGGGCACAATCAGCGCTGTCCAATGTGTGGCGGGTCGGTGGGGCGTATCCCATTGCCGCCGGTGTCGACAGCGTTAAGCGATCTCCAGGACGGGGAACTGCCGGTGCGCTTCGGGGCCTACAGCAAGGCCGCGGAGGAAAAGTGGGAGGATCCGGCGGAGCGTTCCACGGCGGCGGCTTCGTGGGATGATCCTTTCGAACCCCGGGTGGAAGAGCAGGTGGAGCGGCTGGTGGTGGATGAGGCCAAGATCGACAATGCGGTGCTCAATGTGGTGCCGCCGGAGGTGGAGGCGCGCTTCCGGGCGCGACAGCGGGAGGCGCGAAAAAAGCTGGTGGGCCTGGGACTGGTGGTGGCGGTGGCGGTGATCGGGCTGATCGTGTTTATCATGTATTGAGGGGGCCCGGTGCGGGGCCCGTGGGGCTCCAGGTTGTAACGTGCTATACTTTCAGCTTTCCGGGCGCTGCGGCGCCTTTTCTTTTTCTGGAGAGTTTGACGCATGTCCCTGGTGATTGATGAGAGTTGGTATGTCCGCGAAGAGGGGCTTCCCGAGCGCGTTTCGGCGGGCGGGGTGATTGTCCGCATTGATCGGGGCAATGTCTTGGTGGCACTCGTGCATGAGAAGGGCTGCGCGGGGTATGTCCTGCCGAAAGGTGGCGTGGATCCCGGCGAGTCGCTGGAAGCAGGCGCGCTGCGGGAAATCGAGGAGGAGTCGGGTCTAACCGAGATCCATCTGCTGGGCGAGTTGGCCGTGCTGGAGCGCCTCAGCGAGAAGAAAGACAAGTGGTCCATCAACCACTATTTCCTCTATGCCACCGAGCAGGTCAGCGGCACGATCCTGGACACGGAGCATCACGACGAGCAGATCTGGGCGCCGCTCGACACGCTTCCGGCGATGTTCTGGCCGGACGAAGAGCGTCTGCTGGTGCGCCAACGCAAGGCGATTTATGACCGTGTAATTGCGCACCAGAATCCCTGGAAGCGCAAGAAGGGCTTTGTGTAGTCCGGGGGCGAGCGCTATTCCGCACGCTGACGCGCGCCCCAGCAGGCCCGCAGTCCCAGCCCGGCCAGACCGATGGCGAGGAGGCTCGCGCTTCTGGGCTCGGGAATCGTGATGGGCATCGGCAGGTCACCGGGGCCCATCCTGCGTGAATCGAGCCCCTTCTCCTCATCGGCTGTGCCGAGGGCCACGTATCCCAGATCCATATCGGGCGGCGGCAGGACCGCCTCCAGCGCAGGGGACGGAACGTAGTAGCCGCGAGGTGCCGGGATTGTCAGCGGTGACCTGGCGGGCGGGGTCTCCCCAGAACTTACCATCAGGAGACTTGCCCCCGTCGGGGTGTCGCGCGGCGGCACGAAGGCGGGGGGACTCAGGTGGGTCTCTCCCAGTGCGGGCGCCTCGATTCGGGGTTGAAGCACGGCGGTAAGCGGCGAATTGCCTTCATGCGTGGGGGGCGTGGGGAAAAGAGCTTCACTGGCCGGTTCTTCCCGCTGCGTATCCAGTGGAAGCGCCTGTGCGGTGTGCAGGGCGGCGAGGGATACCAGGGCGGAAGCCAGGCATCGGGGTATCAACTTCATTGGGGTGTCCTGTCGTTGTGCGCTCAACAAGGCCGGAAAAACGTTCAGAGGGATGTCCGGCCACTTCGATGGTGCTGCGCGAACCCGTAGACGGGCGGGGCTCGCGCTCATGCTCACCATTCATACTTCACATGGGCCAGGCGTGCGCACCGCTCAAGGTCCCGGCGGCATCCGGCGGCTTCCAGGCAAGGGTCCGGGGAAACCCGTGCTAATTCGAGCGCCTGCACCTGCTGTCCACGATCTTTGATGCAAGTATCGGGCCAAGCCCGAGCGCGTAAAGTGAACGCGGACGCGCAGGCGCATTAACCCAACCATGCCAAGGTCTTGCGCAGGCGGTCGACCCGGTCGATGCTTGTCGGTATCGCATCGCCCTCCAGAGTATCTAACCAAACGGTAGGCTGGCGATAACGCAAATCTCACAAAGCAACCGCGCGGTGTGCGCGAAAAGTGAGGATCATTGCGGCCCGGTCGTTGCAAGAGGAGGCAGGGCCAAAAAAAAAAATCAGCAGGCCCGACGCGTTAGCGCCCGGATCGGCAACCCCATCCACCTCGCGATTCCCGGCTTGCCACGTGCCCCCAAATGGCCTATGATGAAGGGCCCTGTGGGATTCACTTTCAACGCAAGGATACTTTATGGACGTCCCCTATATCTTTAGAGATGGCATTCTCTCGGGCAAGGTCGCTTTCGTGACGGGCGGCGCCTCCGGCATCGGTCTAGGCATCAGTCGCCGTCTGGCGCAGGCCGGGGCGGATGTGGTCGTCGCCAGCCGTCGGCTGGAACAGTGCGAGGCGGTGGCGGCTGCGCTGGTATCGGAATTCGGCGTTCGCGCGGTGGGTCTGGCGCTGGATGTGCGCGATTCGGCGCGTGTCAACGAAGTGATGGCCAAGGCCGTTGAAATTATGGGCCGTCTCGACATACTGGTGAACAACGCGGCCGGGAATTTCTACTATCCGGCGGAGAAGCTTCGGGACAGCCAGTGGAAGGCGGTGGTGGAGATCGATCTGTATGGGACTTTTTTCTGTTCGCGGGCGGCCTTTCCCTACCTGCAGGCCCAGGGCGGAACGATCGTGAGCACGAGCATGACGTTGCACCACACCGGTTGGGTGGGCATGGTGCCGGCCTGCTCGGCGAAGGCGGGGATCGACGCGATGACGAAGACCCTGGCGCAGGAGTGGGGCCGATTCGGGATCCGGGTCAATGCGATTGCGCCCGGTCCGATTATTACCGAGGGAGTGAAGAAGGCCTTTGCCCTCGGCGGGAGCTTTGACGATCACCTGGACACGGTGCCGCTGGGGCGCGTCGGCGAGCCGGAAGAGATCGGGAATATGGTGGTGTTCATGGCGTCGGACGCGGGTTCCTGGATGACGGGTTCCATCGTAACGATAGACGGCGGCGAAAGCCTGTCGGCCCGCCGCGCGGGCATTGCGCCGGAGCCGCTGGGCCAGTTGGCGGCGTTCATGGACGCGCAGCGCAAGGCGGAGTAGCCGGGGCTCGGGAAGTGGCGGGGACAGCGGTTGTCCCATCAACACGACAAGGTCCACGCATCGCGCGGCTCTCGCCGTCCCTGCAGCTTCAGCGTCGTTATAATTAGAACAACAAGGACTCCTATGAAGAAGAGAGGCACAGGTTGGTACTGGGCTGGCCGGCTGACGGTTGTGGTGGGCCTGTTGTGTGCCGCGCCGCCGGCACCGGCCCAGCCGGAGGCGGGAGGTGCGTCCTTCTGGAACGAAGCCACGCTTTACCGCGATGAATTCGGCACGCCCCACATTGAGGCGGGTTCGATTCGCGCGATGGCGTCGGCCTTCGGCTACGCGCAGGCGGAGGATCATCTGGAGCCCATGCTGATGGCCTATCGGATCGCGCTGGGCCGTGCGGCGGAAGTGGGCGGCGAGGCCTTTGCGGAGAGCGACGCGTTTGCGATCAAGATTGGCAACGCGGAGCAGTCCGCCATCGCCCTGGGTCAGGCCGACCCGGTGACGCTGGATCTTTGCGAGGGTTTCGCGCTGGGTGTCAACGCGTGGATTCTGGAGCATCAGGATCGGGTGCCGGCCTGGGCCGAGGGCGTGCAGCCCAAGGATGTGCTCGCGTGGTGGCACTACCTGATGGTGGCGCAGACGCCCTTTGACCTGCCCGGGGTCTACCACCCGAAAGCGCCGCTGGAACGTGCGAATGCGTGGGCGCTGGCGCCGGGGAACACCCTGGAGGGGAGCACCCTGCTGGTCATGAACCCGCAGGAATATTATGACAGCCCCTACCGCTGGTACGAGGCCCATCTCATGGCGGGCGAGATGAATCTGGCGGGGGCGACGCTCTTCGGCGTGCCGGTGCTCATGATGGGACACAATGAGAACGCAGGGTGGGCCTTGACGCCGAACCTGGCGGACACGGCGGATTTTTTCCGGGAGCAGATCGGCGGGCCGCAGACGCCCGGGAGTGATGCGCCGTTCGCGGCCCCGGTGATTGACGACGCGGCGCCGCTGCTGCGATTCATGTCCACGGCCAAGCCCTATTTCGTTCGCACGAGCGCGGGGCTGGTGGAGCGTGCGGTGCCCTCCATGATCGGGACGCGGGGCCCCATCTTTGAGGGGGGCGACGGCGCGCTGTATTCCTGGCGCAACGGGGCTTTCCTCCAGTTTGGCGGTCTGCGTCAGATGCTGATGATGGGACAGTCCACGGGTGTGGCCGAGATGAAAGACGCCTTGGCGATGCATCAGTTGCCGGGTTTTCAGGTGGTCTGCGCGGACAAGTCGGGCGAACTCTACTACCGCTACAACGCGCGGTTGGGGAACCGGGATGCGGCGGCCTCGCCGTCGGATCGCCAGCCGATGAACTGGTCCATGCCGGTGGATTCGGGGCGGGATGTTTTCGCCTGGCGCGAGGTTATTGCACCGGGGCTGCTACCGCAGATTGAGCGCCCGGCAAGCGGGTATGTGCAGGCCTGCGGCACGCCGCCCTGGCTGGCCACGACGAAAAGCGGACTCAACGCGGCCGACTGGCCGCGGTGGCTGGTGGGGGAAGGGCCAAATTACCGGGGTTTTCGGGTTAATCAAATTCTTTCGGCCCGAAAATACTCGTTTTTCGACATGCAGGCCATGCTCTTCGACACCCATGTTCCCGCGGCGGCGGATATGGTCCCCCTGCTGCTGGCGATGGCCAGGAAGCGCCCCGAATTGGTCCGTACGGCCCATCCGGATCTGTTGACCGCGTTGCGCCTGCTGGAGGGCTGGAACCTGAGCTCGGACCGGGAGAGCACGGCGATGGCCTACTACAGCATCTGGTGGGCCCTCATGAAGAAGCGCCACAGCGCCCAGTTCGGGAGCGAGCAGGAGCTTTATCAGGGCCTGCTGGCCAATACCCCCCAGGCGCAGGTGCAGGCCCTGGATGCGGCGGTGGAAGCGGCCCGGATCATGCGCAACGATTTCGGTGCGCTCTCCATACCCTGGGGCAATCTCCACCGGATCCAGCGGGGCGTCCGGAATGAAGCCGCGCCGGGGACGGACACGGGCGATTCGATCTTCCACATGGACAGCCAGTCGTTTACGAACCGGCAGTGGCGGGCGAGTTTCGGCACGGGCTTCGCCATGGTCGTGCAGTTTGGCGAGAAGACCCAGGCGGCGAGCATCGTTCCCTTCGGCGCTTCGGAGCTGACCGATTCCCCCCACTTCGGTGACCAGTTGGACCTCTTTCTGGCGCGGCGGATGAAGCCCACCAATTTCCAGTATGGGACCGTCATTGGAGGGGCATCAAGCGGTTTCGGCACGAGGATCCTGCTGGGCACTCCGGGCCTCGAAGGCCACTGCACCATACTCTCGGCACAACCGCAACAGGTGAAACTGGAGGCTATTCAGACGCCACCCGGCCCGCTGCCCGTGGGCCTGGCGGGCTTCACACCGGCGTTTCGACCGGTGTTCGTGGCGGGGGCCCCCGCCCACACGTGGGCACTGGAACTTCGCGTGCCCGACGAGATTTGCGCGGCGGAATCGTTGAACCGCCTGCAGATCTTCGTACACACCCTCGAGGCGGGTTGGCGCCCCCTGCCGGAACAGCGTTTCGACGGTGCATTGGGGGCCTTCGTGGGCCAGGGAACCGGCTCGGCGATCATCGCGGTGCTGGGTCCCGAGGAAGTCTTGAAAAAACCGGAAGCACCCGAACTCCCCGCCCCGGACGTGGCCCCGGCGCCGGCCGATGACTTCCTGCGCGCGCCGCTGCCCTCGCCGGAGATGGAAAACGAAGGCACGCCGGATGGGGTGGTTGCATCGGCGGAGACTCCCCCCGAGGCTGCGATAGAAGGGGAAGGGCCGGTCCCGGGTGAGCCCGGCGCGGCAGGGCCTCAGCCGGCGGCAAAGCCGCTTTTCGATCTGGAATTCATGGATCAACCCGGTGTGTCACAGCCGGTTTCCAGCCTCTTTTCAGGGCCGGATCCCCATCGGTCCGATGGCGGCGACGGAAAGAAGAAGGAAAAGAAACGAAAGAAGAAAGAACCCTCGGTGGAAGACGCCACCGACCCGGCTCCACCGGCCCCCGAAGCGGAGGAAAAACCCCGCAACGCGAAGAAGAAGGTAGTACAGGAGCCGGGAACCCGCACCAGGGCCCCGAGAACGAACTTCAATTAGTTGGCGGACCCCTCGGGGGGGATCGGGGTCTTATGGGTCTTCGGGTCTTCGGGGTACCGCTGTCAACTATTCCTCACTGTCAACTGTCCACCGCCAACTGCTATGATATGGGGTAAATCGGGTTTGTCGATCCGAACGGTCTTTGCATAGAAGCCATCAGGGCCATCTCCGGCATCAATCCCGGAGGGTTCAGGCTCCGTCGCATAGGAACACCATGTCTATTCTGGTCTATATCTCGCATTTTCTCGGGAATATCCTCCTGATCGGCAGTGCCGGCGCCGCGCTGGCGTACCTTCGGGTGGATCAAGGCAATGCCCAGTGGCTGGCAGGGGCCTATCGCAGCGCGCTGGTGGCGATGTTTGCGCTCCTGGCCATGATCGTGTTCCGCACGATCCAGTGGCATCTCGTCCCCTTTACAACCGCGGCGGACTCGCTGTGCCTGCTGGCCTTCTTTTCGCTGTTGACGATCTTTCTCCAGTTGGGCCTGGACACGTCCCACCGCGCTCTGCTCTGCTTTTATCTTCCGCCGCTGGCGCTGGTGGGGGCGTTGAGCATGTACACGGCGATTCCGGCCCTGAGCACGGCGCCCCGGCCCCTGAGCGGCGCGTTGCTGACGGCCCACGTGGGTCTGGTGTTTCTGGCCTTCGCCTTGTTTTTCGTGGCGGGTATTAACAGCGTGGCCTATGCGTTTCAGGCGCAGCGGCTCAAACACCGGATGACGACGGGCCTATTCCAGAAGTTGCCGTCGCTGGAGTCACTGGATCGGGATTTGTTCCGGCTGATTAAAATCGGCTACCCGGCTTTTGCCATCACGCTGGTGGTGGGCGGTTTCTGGGTCTGGTATGAAGGGCAGAACCTCAGTCCGACCTGGTGGCTGTCACCGAAGATCTTCATGGCGGTGGCGATGCTCGCCTTCTACGCCTTCACGTTCCATGCGCGGGCCGCGGGCCGCCTGCGCGGGCCGAAGCTGGCCCATCTGGTGTGCTACGGGACGGGCACGTTGATCGGGATTTATCTGGTGCTGGCGCTGCTGGACGTGCTGAACTACAACTTTTATGGAGTTGCCGGATGACGATCGCGCTCACCGGCCTCAGCCATCATACCTGCCCCGTGGAGCTACGGGAGCGATTGTCCTTCCGGGAGGATCAACGGGGCGAGGCGCTGCGCCAGCTCAAGCAACGGTTGGATGACGGGGGCGCGGTCATTCTCAGCACGTGCAACCGCGTGGAGGTGTACACCCACGACAACGCAGCCCGCCCGGAGCACCTGCGCAATCTGGTGCGAGAGTTTCTTTCCGAGTGGCACCGGATGGAACCGGATGCGTTCACGGGGCACCTGTACGAGCATCACAACCGCGACGCCGTGGCCCATCTGTTTCGCGTGACATCGAGTCTGGACAGTATGGTGGTGGGCGAGGACCAGATTCTTGGCCAGGTGCATGATGCCTACCTGGCGGCGCAGGGCGAGGGGGCGACGGACAAGATTCTGCACGCGCTGTTCCAGCGCGCCTTCAAGGTGGCGAAGGAAGTGCGCACGAAGACAAACATCAACGTGGGCAAGGTTTCGGTGTCGTCGGTGGCGGTGGATCTGGCGGCGTCGATTTTCGGAAATCTTTCGGAGAAGACGGTGCTGGTGATCGGTTCGGGGGAGATGGGCGAACTCACGCTGAAGTGCCTGGTGGAGAAGGGTGTGGGCAAGGTGCTGGTGGCAAACCGGACGCTTTCGAAGGCCGAAGAGGTGGCCCGGATTTACCAGGGCGAGCCGCTGGCCCTTTCCTCGCTGGAGCACTATCTTCACGCGGCGGATATTGTGATAACGTCCACGGCCTCGGAGGTGCCCATTCTCGGGGTGGATGATTTTACCCGCGCGCTGCGCAAGCGCAACAAGGCGCCCATGTTCGTCATCGATATTGCGGTGCCGCGCGACGTGGATCCCCGGGTTGCGCAACTGGACAACGTCTACTGTTATGACATGGACGATCTGGAAACCGTGGCCGCGCAGAATCTGGAGTCGCGCCGGGCGGAGCTGGTGAAGTGCCTGGAGATGGTGGAGATCCAGGTGGACCGCTTCATCGACTGGCGTCGCGGCCTCTACGCGGAGCCGATGATCGTGTCGATGACGCAGGAGTTGAACGCGATTCGCGAGCGGGAGCTGGAAAAGACCTTGAGTATCCTGACGGACCTGACGGACCGCCAGCGTGATGAAGTGGAGTATTTGTCCAAGCGTATCGTGAACAACATCCTGCAACGACCCATGAACCAGATCAAGCAGGAGGTGGTGCGCGAGGACCCCAGCCGGGTCCTGCATCTGGTGAAACGACTTTTTGGTCTGGAGGAGAGTGCCGGATGACCCGGTTGGTGATTGGAACACGGGGCAGCGAACTGGCGCTGACCCAGTCAAACTATATTGCGGAACGCCTCCGGGCGGTATCGCCGGGCCTGACGGTGGAGGTGCTGATCATCAGCACGAAGGGGGACCGGATTACGGATGTGCCCCTTTCGCAGGTGGGCGGAAAGGGGCTCTTCACGAAAGAGCTGGAAGTGGCCCTGCTGGACGGATCCATCGATCTGGCGGTGCACAGCTTGAAGGATTTGCCCACGGAGCTGCCGGGCGGTCTGGCCGTGGGCGCGATTCCCGGCCGGGAAAATCCGGCGGACGCCCTGATCAGCGCTTCGGGACTTGGGCTCATGGCCCTTCGCCAGGGCGCGAAGGTGGGGACATCGAGCACGCGCAGGCAGGTGCAACTCAAGGCGGTCCGGCCCGATCTCGAACTGGTGGACTTGCGGGGCAACGTGCCCACGCGGCTGAAGAAGCTGGAGACCGAGGGCCTGGACGCCATCATTCTCGCAGCGGCGGGCCTGAACCGACTCGGCCTGTCGGCGCACATTACGGAACTGCTCCCGCCCGAGGTGATGCTTTCGGCGGTGGGTCAGGGTGCGCTGGGCATCGAGATTCGCGCGAACGACACGGCGCTGAAAGAATTGCTTTCGCGCATACACGACGAAGACACAGCGGCGGCGGCCACCGCCGAGCGCGCGCTGCTTTCCGGCGTCGGCGGCGGTTGCCAGGTGCCACTGGGTGCGCTGGCGGTGGTGCGCTCGGGCGAGCTGCACCTCCAGGCCTGCGCCTGCAGTCCCGACGGCACCCAGGTCGTTCGCGCGGCGCTGAGCGGACCGGTCGACGCGCCGGAAGCCTTGGGACAGGCGGTGGCGAAGGCGCTGATCGAGGGGGGCGCTTCGGTCTTTATCCGCCAGGTAGCTCTGGACGCGCTGAAGCCAAAACAGCCGCTGGCGGGGCGGACGGTGGTGGTGACGCGATCCGAGAGTCAGGGCAGCATACTTTCCGACGAGCTCTCCGCGATGGGGGCGAGCGTGATTGAATTCCCCACGATTTCCATTCAAGAAGTTGCGCCCGACGGTGCGATTCCCGGCGACGACGCGGTGGACTGGCTCATCTTCACGAGCGTTAATGGCGTAAACCATTTCGCTTCGGCGCTGGCCCGGGCGGGACGAAGCCTGGCGGCCTTTCGCTCTGCGGCGGTCTGCGCGATCGGTCCGGCGACGGCTTCATCGCTGCGCGCTCATGGAGTGCCTGTGAGCCTGACGCCCGAGCAGTACGTGGCCGAGTCGATTCTGGAGGCGCTGACGCGGCTGGAGGGTGGCGTGGCCGGAAAGCGTTTCCTCATGCCCCGGGGCAATCTTGCGCGACCGGACCTGCCCGAGGCGTTGCGCGCGGCGGGCGCCGAGGTGACGGAGTGTGTGGTGTATGACACGGTGATGCCCGTGGTTCCCGAAGAGACCGTGACGGCCATGCTGGCGGCAGCGCCGGAACTGGTGGTCTTTACGAGCTCTTCCACCGCGCGGAACTTCGCGACGATCCTGGGCGATGCGCGGCTTGAGTCCCTGAAGGCGAAGGCCCAATTCGCTTCGATAGGTCCCATCACGACAGCGACCGCAAAGACGCTGGGGCTGGCCGTGAGTATCGAGCCCGAGGAGCATGAAATACCCGCACTGGTCTATGGGATCGTTCAGCATGTTGCGGGGCAACAAGCCGTGACCTCCGCCTGATCGCGCCGTCCCGCAATGCAGTAGTAGATTTTCCAATCGTTCGTTACCCTTCCCAGGAGGTAGTCTATGTTTCCCATGACCCGCATGCGCAGGCTGCGCCGGAATGAGACCATGCGCCGCATGGTGCGTGAGACGGAGTTGAGCGTGTCCGATCTGATCCTGCCCCTGTTTGTGCGGCCGGGTTCGGGGGTGCGCAATCCGATCGTGTCCATGCCGGGCCAGTTCCAGTTGTCGGTGGACACGCTGGTGGAGGAGGCGAAGGAAATTCAGGATCTGGGCATACCGGCGATCATCCTCTTTGGCATTCCCAAAGTGAAGGATGCGCTGGGCAGCCAGGCCTATGCGACCGATGCCATTGTGTGCCGCGCGGTAGAGGCGGTGAAGAAAGCGTGTCCGGAATTGTGCGTCATTACGGACGTTTGCATGTGCGAGTACACGGACCACGGCCACTGCGGCGCGATCCAGCCGAACCGCGACGGCAAACCGGATGTGAACAACGACGAGACGCTTGACCTGCTGGTAAAGGAGGCGCTGGCTCACGCCCGTGCCGGCGCGGACATCGTGGCGCCGTCGGACATGATGGACGGCCGGGTTGGCGAGATACGGCTTGCACTGGACGACGAAGATTTTACGGATGTGCCCGTGATGGCCTATAGCGCGAAGTTCGCCTCGGCGTTCTACGGCCCCTTCCGCGACGCGGCGGAGTCCCCACCGAGCTTTGGCGATCGGCGATCCTACCAGATGGATCCGGCCAACCTGAACGAGGCCATGCGCGAGATCGAGCTCGATATCGAAGAAGGCGCGGACATCATCATGGTGAAGCCGGCCCTGCCCTATCTGGATGTCATCCGGTGGGCGGGGGACAACTTCGATCTGCCCCTGGCGGCCTATAACGTCTCGGGCGAGTACGCCATGATCAAGGCGGCCGGCGCAAACGGCTGGATCGACGAGCGCAAAGCGGCGATGGAATCGCTACTGTCGATCAAGCGGGCCGGCGCGAAGATGATCCTGACCTACTGGGCGAAAGACGCCGCGAAGTGGATGGCGGAGGGGTGAGGTTTAGAGATCACCCCAGTCTGTTCGGAAATCGAGTTCGTGCAACATGTTGAACGTGTTGCAACAAGAGACCCCAAGACTTCTGCAAACATCGGGTATGTGACGGTTGGCGCGCAACTTCGAAGGCTTCGAGCTTTCCGTGGTGACAACACATCGACAGGCTGGATCAACGAGCCCATACGCAATGAGGAAGGGGTCGCGGCCCAGTTTTTCGATCTCGTCTTCCGTAAGGTCCGTTGCGTAACCTTCGTAGACCACGCGAGAAACAAAAACGGGGTCGGCCTCCTCCTCGAGCAGAAGCGCTTCCTTTGATTCTGGTCGTCGCAGCCAATTCGGAAGTCCGGCAGTGTCCCCCGTCACTTCTTCCAAGATTTCGCGCGGGATCTTGATGTTTCCTGTCCTCCCCATGTACAGCAACCACTCCCAAAACTCGGGTATTCGGCTGAGCGGGTAGTAATCTCGGTTCGCGTCGATAAGGACGTTCGCATCGATAAGGTAAAGCATCAGTCGCCCCCAGGTTCCGTGCTATGACTCTCCGCCGCCCGCGCGCAGGATGGCTTCGACTCGCTTGCCCTTGACTCCGAGAAGGATTCCGGCCTTTGAAGTAGAGAGCGCCCCCGAACGCACCATCCGTCCCGTTAGCCTGATTAGGCGGTTTCCGAGCCGATATCGCGCGACCCTGTTGGCATCCGGGCCGCCCTCCTTTTCTTTGTCGCGCTCTCGTCTCTTTCGTTGCTCGGCGAGCCAACAATTACGGAAGTAGCCCGATAGCTCCCGCCAACGGGAGGTGGAAATAGCGTTAGTACGCAGAAGTTTATAGGCGACCATGGAACTGCTGAGGTTTCTACCTCTGGCGAAGGACGTGATGATTGTCGCCAACTCTTCCAGCGTAATTTGTGTGTTGAGGTGCAAGTGGCCAAGCTCCCCTTTTGGCAGGAGTATCTCACTTGCAACGTCATTGGAGAATTGTTCGATTGCAGTTTCGGAATCGGTTCCGCTGACGCCGCTACGTCCGAGCCAAAGGTGCGTCAACTCGTGAAGTAGCGTGAAGGACAACGCAGTCTTTGCATCTTGACCATTGACCACCACGATTGGCGCAATTGGATCGGCCAACGCAAAGCCTCGAAAAACCTGGACGTCGATACTTGTATGGTGGCTCCCGAGGTCATTCTTGAGGAGAACAAAAACACCGGCTTCTTCCGCCGCGTCTCGCAATATGGAAAAAGCGGCCTGGGGTGACGGCGCCTGTCGAAATCGGTCGAGGGAAAAATTAATAGTGCGCGCTATAGACGAAGCGACGGCATCGACCCCGTCCGAGAGTTTCACCGAACCGACAAAAGGAAGATGTGCCGCCTCTTCCTCGGCTTCCAGCATGGCTCGAACGATACCTTGCCGCGCTCGAATGTCACGAAGTAGGGCGTCTAGAATAGCGTCGTCGGTTCTGGGCTGAGCAGCCGACAGTGAACGAAAGTCTTCGCCACGATCCCCGCGGCGGGGCGGGGCCGGCAAGTAGAAGGTCAATAGCGGACGGTGGTAATGCTTCGCCATCTCTACGAGCTGCTTGCGAGAAGGGCGCTCCGCGCCGGACTCGAGCTGCGCGAGTCGCTCTTGCCCCGACAGTCCCCTTGCGGGATTCAGGGCGATCTTCCGGGCGGCGCTTTCCGCGTCCAATCCCGCGCTTTCCCTTGCCCATCGGAGTATTTCTGGGTTTACGCCAGGCACTTACCAATCCCCATACGAAACTTTCCCTGCAAACCTTCAGACTCACGTTTACCCTTAGTCTTCAGCACGCCGACAGCCATTTCCACGACCGAAGACACGAAGTTTCACTGGCGTCTGCTTTATAGTGTATCGGAGTGGCTATTTTACCGCAACATCTGCGGGGTTGACGACCCACGGTGTCCCCGCCGGGGCAAACGGCTGGATCGACGAGCGCAAAGCCGCCATGGAGTCTTTGCTGTCCATCGAGCGCGCCGGCGCGAAAATGATATTGACCTACTGGGCGAAGGACGCCGCGAAGTGGATCGCGGAGGGGTGAAGTTCAGGTACCCGCCTTGCAAATTGAATATTGGATATTCAATTTGCAAGGTACTCGTTCGGGTTCAGACAACGTCAGGCCGGGATGTGGGCCACACTGACTGGCACTGGGTAGGGCTTGCCCATGACGGCTTCGAGGGGCTTGTTTTGCCCTTCGCTTTTCATCCCCTGGTTTCGTGCCCGTGCGGCGGTACGTCCCCAGGGTGCCTTGAATTATCGAGCGACCGCGAGGAAAAGGAATCGGGCGCGGGTGGAAAAAACAAAAAAGCCCACCTCACCTCAGGCCTGCTGTGCGACATTGCTACGTCAGGTCAGGCAGGGGGACTCCGATCGATCGGGGCCGGGGATGGGTCGACAGTGTGTCGCTCAGTGCGACTGAATGTTGGCCACGACCTCCTGGGGGTGGGGCACCTTTTTCTCGTGTTTTATTTTCCGCTTTTCCTTGAGGGTGTGAGCGGGCTTCTTTTTGTTTTCGTGTTTGCCTTTGTCGCGTGAGTGGCTCATGGTGTACTCGCTTTCTGGAATTGCACGCCGTGTGCAGTCCGCTGGAATTATACCATGAATTTTGGCATGGGTCTTATGGGCGTGGGCATGGGCGTGGGCGTGGGCGTGGCGGAGGTTATTCGGCGGTTTTCTGCAGATTGGCGAGGATGCGTTGTTCGCGCAGGAGGAGGAGGTCGCCGGCGTGCCGCAGGGCGAAGGGGTAAGCGACGAGGGTGAGGAGGATAAAGGCCACGGAGAGGGTGAGTCCGGCCGGGAAGTCGGCGAAGCCCCAGCGGTTGGCGATGCCGTCGATGAGGAGGCAGGCCGAGGAGGGGAGGACGAGGATGGCGACAATGAAGGGCATGAGAATGCCGACGAGAAGGGAACGGGAGTGCTGGCCGCGCATCATGTTGCGGCTCATGGCGAAGGGGGCGTAGATGGAGACGAAGCTGCCCGCGAGGGTAAAGAGGAGGAAGAGCTGGGCGACCTGCAGCAGGCATACGGCGACGGTCTGGGGGTCGAGGGAGAAGTACCATGCGGCCAGGAGGGCGAAGAGGAGGCCCATGCCACCGGCGAGGGGCAGCAGGGCGAGGTGGTAGGCCAGGAGGACGCGGTGGCGCGCGATGGGGAGCATCATGATGGCGCGGAATCCGCGGGCGTCCATGCCGAACAGGTTGAAGAAGAAAGCGCTGAACATGAAGAAGGGCCACATGATGACGATGACGGGCAGCCCGAGCTCCTGTCCGAAGAAGAGGGAACGGCTATTGGCGATGGCGAGCAGGATAATCATGCCGAGGGGGGCCAGGAGGAGGGTACGCATCTGGGGGTGGCGTGTAAAGCTGAGGAATGCGGCCAGGGCGAGGGCGGCGGTCTCGTCGCCTAAACCCGGGATTCGCCGGGCCGTCAAGGGGGCTTTGAGGGGTTTTCCACCGACGGTGCGGGGCCCGGCGGTGTTTCCGGCGGCGAAGCAATAGCGGAGCGTCAGGCGGTGGCCCAGGTAGTAGCCGATGCCGCCCAGGGCGACGAGGGCAATCAGGGGGAGGAAGAAGGGGCCTTCGCCGGTGATGACGCGGTTCAGGGCGAGGGCCGCCCATCCGGTTGGGGTGATGGCGGAAAAGCGTTCGACCCACACGAACTGATCGGGCTCGAGGAGGCGGCGCACGGTGGAGTCGCTGGCGCCGCTCTGGCCCAGGGTATTGGATAGGATCATGGGCATGAAGCCGCCCGCCATGAAAAAGAGCGGGAGAATGCTCATGATCAGGCGCCGCCGACGTTTGTTCTCCATCCAGACCGTCATGAGGCCGCGGAGGCACCAGGCCCAGGCCGCGGCGGTGAAGAAGAAGGCGGCGGCCGCGCCCAAGCCCGCGATCAGCCCACCACCGGTGCTGGAATAGACGCCGGTCAACAGGCCGAGGGCGGCGGCCACATAGAGCAACGAGGTGATGCCGAAAAGGGAGAGGATGAAGTTGATGGCATTGATGACAGCAATGGGTACGGGGAAGTAGAGCATCTTCCGAACATCGATGAGATCGGAGCGCTGCACCTCCATGGCGAGTCCCCAAAACCAGCCGACGAGATAGATCAGGAGGAGAAGGTTCAGGGCGACGAGGGCCAACTCGGGGGGCTGTCGTGGGAACCAGGTCGCTCCGAGATAGTGGAAGAGCCAGGCGAGGCCTCCGGCGAAGAAAAGCGCCCCGGTGCCGAGGACACCGATGACGAAATAGGCCACAAGCTTGCCGCCGGTGACGCTATGGCGCATGAGGTGAAACTGAAGTATGGCCAGGGCCTGGAGGTAGCGCATCAGCCGTTCCGTCCGCCACCGAGCCAGGAGAGTCCGCCAGACTCGGCCTGGCTGCGCCCGACGATTTCGACAAAGCGGTTTTCGAGGGACTCGCCTTGGGCGACTTCGGCCAGAGAGCCCTGGAGGATCAGCTCGCCTTTGTGGATGATGCCGATATGGGTGCAGAGCTGTTCCACGATGGCCAGGATGTGGGAAGTGAGGAAGATGGTGCGGCCCTGGTTCACCATTTGCTGGAGCACGTCCTTGATGGTGCGCGAAGCGACGGCGTCGATGCCCTCGAAAGGCTCGTCCAGAAAGAGGAGGTCGGGATCGTGGATGAGGGCGGCAGCCAGGGAGATTTTCTTCTTCATGCCGTGGGAGTATTCGAGGATCAGAGTCTTGTTGGCCTCGGCCAGGTTGAGCAGGCCCAGTAACTCGTCCATGCGCTGGAGCACCACTTCGCGGGGGAGCTTGTACATGCGGCCGACGAAGGCGAGGTACTCCCGGGCGGTGAGGTTTTCGAAGAGGCAGAGGTCTTCCGGTACCACGCCGATGCGGCGTTTGATCTGGAGGGGCTGGCGGCGCAGGGGAATACCCAGGAGGCGCGCGTCGCCCTCGGTGGGCGCGATGATGCCGGTGAGCATCTTGATGGTGGTGGATTTGCCCGCGCCGTTGGGGCCGAGGAAGCCGAAGAAACAGCCCTTCTCCACTTTGAGATCGAGGCCGCGCACGGCGGTGACGCCCTCATAGACTTTTCTGAGGCCGTAGGTCTCGATGCTGTAGTCCATCGTGTCTCCGTTGCGCGGGATGGGGCTGCCGCCGCGATGCGGGGTGATCATAGCAGAGTTCGGCCGGGCGGTGGAATGGGTCTTATGGGTCTTATGGGTCTTATGGGTCTTATGGGTCTTATGGGTCTTATGGGTCTTATGGGTCTTATGGGTCGTGTGGGTCGTGTGGGCCGTGTGGGCCGTGTGGGTCGATTCCGGCATTCGTGGGGTCCGGCGTGGTATGATAGGGCACGCTGGCGCTCTGGAGTTGCGCTGGCGGCCCACCTTGAGCGGAGCAGGCTTTTCCATGGTACCCCCCATTTCTTTTGATGCTTCCCGATCTCTGGCCGAGCTGGAGGAGGAGGGCTGGTCGTTTGATCCCGAGGAGTTTGACGCGCCGCGCCATGCCCATGGACTGGTGACGAAGCCAGTGCGGCGATTGACACCCGCAGAACTGATGCAACTCATCCAGTGGCGGGTGAGCCTGCGCTTCACGGTGCCAGCGGCCATCGCGCGGATGATGGGCGACCCCTTCTTGAAGGCGGGCGCCCACGAGGGCGACCTGCTGGTGGCCCTGCTGGAGGCGGACACGTCCTTCTGGCGCGCGAATTATGACCTGTGGTGTGCCATGGTGGATTTGCTGGCGAAGGCGATTACAGACGTGGCCGCGCGGGTGGAGGCGGAAGAAGCGGGGGACTATCTGCCCCAGTTTCTGGGCGATGATTTCATGGCGGCGGTGATGCATTTTCGAGATATTCATGAAGGATGAAGGCGGGGAGTCTGTAGCTTCGGACCGATCAGACGGATCGGACCGATCTTGCAGGGGCGCACGAAACTTTTGTCACGGAACTTACGAAAGCAGCGATTACTTTGAATGAGTTGATAGAAATTACAGTGGAGGAGGAGCACGTCGGTCTTCGGCTTGACGTATTTCTTGCGGAGGCGCTAGAGGACTCATCGCGCTCCTATATCAAGAAGCTAATTAAGGACGAGCTCGTCAAGGTGAACGAGCATGTCTGCACGAAGCCGAGTCGGACGATGGCGCTGGATGAAGTGGTAACGGTGGACTTGCCGCCGTCCCCTTCGGCGTGGCCGGAGCCGGAAGATATTCCGCTGGATATTCTCTACGAAGACAGCGAGCTGATCATGGTCAACAAGGCGCCGGGCATGGTGGTCCACCCCGCGCCAGGGCACCACAGCGGCACGCTGGTAAACGCGGTGCTGTTTCGGTGCAAGGATTTTCAGCGCGCGGGCGACGACATGGGCCGTCCGGGCATCGTGCACCGCCTTGACCGGGATACTTCGGGCGTCATGGTGGTGGCGAAGAACGAGCGGTCCTTCCGGCATCTGGCGGCGCAGGCCGCGGCCCACACCTTTGACCGACGCTACTTGTGCCTGGTGCGGGGCGAGTTTCAGGAGGATAGGGGCCGCATCAACGCCAATATCGGCCGCAGCCTGAGTGATCGCAGCCGCATGGCGGTGACGGGTATTCGCGCGAAGGAAGCGGTAACCAATTTTGAGGTGCTGGAGCGCTTCGGAATCGCGTCGATCGTCGGGTTGCAACTGGAGACGGGGCGTACCCACCAGATCCGCGTGCACATGCGCTTTGCGGGCCGGCCCGTGCTGGGCGACCCGGTCTATGGCGAGCGGGAGTACAAGAGTTGGCCCATCAGCGATGAAACCCGAGCGGCGCTCGACGGGCTGATCGGCCAGGCGCTCCACGCGGAGCGGCTCGGCGTGACCCACCCGGTCACGGGCGAACGGTTGACTTTCAGTGTGCCGCCCCCGCAGGATTTCCAGCGGGCGCTGGACGCCTTGAGATCGCATGCGGCGGCGCAGGGAGCGCCCCGAAACGTAACGGAACCCTGAGGGAAATTTCATGAAATCTATTAGCATTGTCGCTGCCCTGCTCGCTCTTCCTTTCTGTCTGGCGGTCCCCGCCGATGACCTGGCCGAGGCCATGCGCGGCGCGGTAGCCAAGAACGATGCCGCGGTGGTGACGGTCAAGGTCGCGCTGAAAGAGACCTACTCGTACGACGGCGGGTCGGATGTGAACGAATACACGCAGGATATTACCGCGACCGTTATCTCGCCCGAGGGCTTGATGGTGACCTCGCTCATGGTCGTGGATCCTTCGGTGCTCATGGAAGAATATGCCAACAGCGAAGAGGGCTTCGACAGCAAGACGGAGATTACATCGCTGAAAGTGCGCCGGGGCGAAGCAGAGGAAGACGCGGAGATCGTGCTTCGCGACCGCGATCTGGATTTGGCCTTCCTCCGACCGGTGAAGAAGCCGGCGGAGCCACGCCCCTTTACGGATCTCGCGGCGGGCGCCCAGGCCAAGGCCTTTGACCCGGTCATCGTGATGAACCGGCTGGGCAAGGTGGCCAACCGCGTTTCCACGGCCCAGTTGCTGCGAATTGATGCCGTGCTGGACAAGCCGCGAATGACCTACTTCGTGGGCGAGTACGCGGGCCACGGAGCGCCCGTCTTCGTAGTTACCGGCGAATGCCTCGGTATCAATGTGACCAAAATGCTCAAGACCAACTCCCAGAATGGCATGGGCGTGGCCGATGAATACGAGAGCAATATGGCGAGCGTGGTGATTTCCGGTGCGGACGTGCTGGAGGTGGCGAAGCAGGTGCCGGCGTACAAAGAGAATTGAGAATTACGAATTGGAAATGGCGAGTCACCGGGTGGTGACTCGCCATTTTCCATTCGCGCCACGTTGCGTGCGTGATTTCATTCGTCGTTCACTACTCTCAATTCTTGATTCCCAACAGCGCGCCGGGAAAATCGGTGTAGATTCTCTTGACGCCGAGGTCCCGCAGGCGCTTCATTTCGCTTTCATCGTTTACCGTCCACGCGCCGGATTCGAGGCCGGCGGCGATAATGGCGGCAATGATTTCCCGGCTGGCTCCGGCGGCATTGACCACGATGGACTCGAAGCCCAGTTCCTTCGCCGTGGCGATGTCCTGTGCTGCCGGGAAGTCGGCGGGGCGGTCCCAGAACACGGGGATTTCGGGGGCGAGCTCTTTCACGCGCTTCATCTTTGCCAGGTCGCCGTCGTTGAAGCCCACCCAGTCCTGGGCGTTCACTTCCTTGATCAGGGCGATGGCCTCGTCCACCACGTCGGCCTTGGGCTGAATGGAGAGGCGGGTTTTTTCCTGGCGGATGATGCGCATCAGCACCTGGCGCAGCGTGGGCATGGGTTCGGGCGGGCACGTGGTTTCATCGAGGCCTTTATCTTTGCGGAACGCGGCGGCCACGTCCACGGCGCGAAGTTCCTGGAGGGTGGTGGATGCCACGGGGATATCGCGATTGCCGGTGCGTCCGGTGCTTTCGTCGTGGATGACCACGAGGGCGCCGTCCTTCGATCGCTGGACATCGATTTCAATCCAGTCCGCGCCGAGTTTCAAGGCGCTTTCGATGGCCGGGAGGGTGTTTTCGGGGAATGCACCGGAGTCCCCCCGGTGGGCGGTGACGCCATTGGCCAGGAATTCTTTCGCATTGAGCGCGTCGAGACAGTCCTTGAATTTTCTGGGTTCGTCGGTGGCGTACCAGCGGATGTTCATGGCCAGGAGTTCGCCCAGTTCGTCACAGGTAAAGTGTTCGGGCAGTACTTCCAGTTCGATACCCGCGGCCTGGGTGAGGGCCACGGCCTGATGGAGCTGGGCCCGGGAGAGGGCATAGGGCCAGTCTCCCGAGGCTTCGGTATTCAAGTGGAGCTGGACCAGATCGAGACCGGCGAAGTCCTCGCTGGCGAGCTTCTGAAACTTCGTGTAGATATCGTTGGCGGTGCCGCCAATCCAGACGCCGGCGCGGAGATCGGGCACGGCCGCTTTGATTTCGCGGCAGGACTCGGCTTTGTTGTGGGCAAAAATGATCTGTTTCGCCACACCATACTCCTTGATGAGGGCGGCCAGGCGCTGCAGATCGACGGATTTCAGGTCGAGGTAGACCTCATAGTTCTTGTGATCGCGGAGGATCTCCAGCACGCTGCGGAGCTCAGGCACTTTTTCGCCCGCGAATTTCGGGTCGAACCAGGCGCCCGCGTCGGGTTCCTGCACCTCCGCAAGGGTCAACTGGCTGACGGGGGTGTCGGCGTTGAGCGTGGCGCTGGTGGTGCGCTTCAGGGTCTCGTCGTGGAGGCAGATGATGATGCCGTCGCTCGTGGTGCGGATATCGATCTCGGGTGCGGCCCCCAGCGCCCACGCGTGCTGAAAGGCGGCAAGGGTATTCTCCGGGACTTCCCGAAGTCCACCGCGGTGGGCCTGAACGTGTACGGGGCTATCGGCGGCAATCGTGTTCGCGGCGAGCACGAGCAACAGGGCAACAAATCGCATGGAATCTCCTCTTGGTGTGGGGTGATGAACCGGCACCACAGGCGGGAAGCATAGCGAATTCAGGCCCGCAGGTGCGAGGCGCGGCCCCCCTCGGCATATCTCGGGCGGGCGGGTCCGGGCGTTCAGCGATCAAAATCCCCTGCGGCCTCGGGCTGGTATTCGATGGCCGAGACGCGAAACTCGGCGGTGCCTTTGGGCAGGCGCACTTTGAAGGTGCGCCCCACGCGCTGGCCGAGCATGGCGGTGCCGAGGGGCGCGAGCACGGAAATCTGATTGGATTCCGCCTCACCTTCTTCGGGATAGACCAGAGCGCAGGAAAGGGCGCGGCCCGTGGTGAGGTTTTCCAGCGCGACTACGGAGCGCATGGTGACGACGTCTGCGGGGGTCCTTTTCGGGTTCTTGATTATCCTGGCGCGATCGAGTTCCTGCTCGAGTTCGTCGAGGTGGGGGCGGTCGCGACGATCGGCCTGGGGGCCGAGGGCTTCAATGCAGGCGCGCAGTCGGGCCATGTCGGTCGCGGTGGTCCAGATGTTTTTGGTCATGGGGGTACCTCCTTGCACGCGAATTGGCGTGACGGGGTTAAATGTGGAAGTCGCCCGCGGCTTCGGGCTGGTAGAGAATTTCTTCGACCTGGTACAGGGTCTCGCCGCGCTTGTTGCGCACTTCGTAGACATCGCCGGTGCGGCGCCCGAAAAGACCCAGGCCGATGGGATCGAGAATGCAGACGTTGGTCGGGTGGGCATGGAGATCCCGGGGGAACACGAGCACGACGACCTGATCGGCCCCACTCTTACGGTCCCGTATGCGTACCCGGGAGTTCATGGTGACCACGTCGGCGGGCACCTCGCGGGGTGAGATGACCCGGGCTTCCGTCAATTCGCGATCCAGTGCGTCGGCATTGTCCTGCCACTCCTTGCGGCCGAAAACGCGGACAACGGCGATCAGCTCTTTCAGGCGATCCAGGTCATACTGGTTCACGCAGGTGGCGCGATACTCCGCAACGCCGTCGGTGTGCCCGGTGTGGAGATCCGAGGCGGAGCCCTCCAGCGAGCGGAAGAGCATGTCGCGCATTTCCCGGGCGGCCTTCGCGATGGAATCGGCCTGGACGTTGCCACTCCAATAGCCCATGAAGGACGTGACAAGGCCGTCGAGGTAGACCGCCATTTTCACGGTGGAGCTTCGCGGGCGCGCCGCGCCCTTGCAGTAGCGATCGAAAAGCTGCTCCACAAAGTCCACATAGCGCCGGTGGAGCTTGTTGACCTTCGGACCCAGTTGCTCCGGCCGGGGCTCGATGCCAAGGTAGCTGGGGAAGGAAAAGGGCTGAAAAAAGAGGCGATCCCGGGTGTGGTTGTAGAGCCGAAGGCGGATCACATCCAGTACGGCCTCTTCGGGCTTGGTTACGTTGACAAAAGAGGTGAGGCGCTCGATGACCGCGTCTCCGATGCGCTCCGCCACCTGAGCATAGAGATCTTCCTTGCCCTGAAAGCTGTTGTACAGCGTTCCGACGGAAACGCCCGCCTCTCGGGCCACATCGTCCATGGTGGTCTGGGCGAAGCCCTTGGACTGAAAATGATGCTCGGCGGCATCGAGGATTTCGTGGATGCGTCTTGGTTGGGCCATGGCGATGAACCTGAAGTGAATTTGTGTTCACTAAATGAGTCTATGTTCATTCTACGTCGGTCTATCGGGAAAGTCAAGGGGGCATCAGACCGATCGGACCGATCGGACCGATCCGTCTGATCGCTCGGATCATCCACTGGTAACGCGGGCCGCCATCCCGTAAGATAGGGCGAGTCTGTTTCACGAAAGGATCCCCCATGCGCATTGCCACGTTCCTCTTCGCCGCCGTCCTCGCCGGTGCCGCTTTTTCCCTTCCCCTGACCGAGGGCTCCAAGCTGCGGCGCATCCCGTACAACAACCCCGGGCTGGTGGTCGATCTGGGTGTGGGCCTGTGGGGCTCGCCTTTCCCCATGGACTTCGATGGGGACGGCGATTACGACCTCCTCTGCGCAAGCGCCGACAAACCCTACAACGGCATTTACTTCTTCGAAAATACGCAGGGGAATATCGACTGGCCCATCTTCAAACCGGCGGTGCGGCTGGACGGGGCGAAGCACGACATTACACCTTCCTACGAGGGCGATGAAGTCTTCATGACGGAGCCGGGGATTTATTATCCCAATTTCAAGAAAACTTATTTTCAGGAGCCGGTGCCGATTCCCTACGAACCGACCTTTCGCGCGACGCGCGGCAAGCAGTGGAAGTTTTGCGATTATGACGGCGACGGTGTCCGGGATCTCGTGGTGGGCGTGGGTGACTGGACGGATTATGGATGGGACAACGCTTTCAACGAGAAGGGCGAGTGGACCAAGGGCCCCCTTCACGGCCATGTGTACGTGATGAAGAATACGGGCACCAACGAGGCCCCGTCCTATGCCGAGGCGATGCAGGTTCAGGCGGGTGGCAAGGCGCTGGATGTCTTTGGCACGCCGTCACCGAACTTCGTGGATTTCGACAAGGACGGCGATCTTGATCTGCTCTGTGGCGAGTTTCTGGACCGGCTCACCTATTTTGAGAACACGGGCACGCGGACGGCGCCCGTGTATGGCGAGGGGCGCTTTATCGAGCTGAAGGGTGAAACGCTCCACCTCGATCTGGAGATGCTTCAGGTGGTGGTCTTCGACTGGAACCGCGACAGCAACCCGGACATCATCGTGGGCAAGGAAGACGGCCGCGTGGTGATGCTGCTGGGCATCGGTGAGAAAAAGAACGGTCTACCGACCTTCACGCCGCCGCGTTATTTCCAGCAGGAGGCCGAAAACGTGAAGGTGGGCGCGCTGGTGACGCCCTTCAGCGTAGATTGGGACAACGACGGCGACGAGGACATCATCGCGGGCGATACGGCGGGCTACATCAACTTCGTGGAAAATCTCAGCGGCGGCACGGATCCCAAATGGGCCAAGCCGGTCTACCTGGAGGCCGGTGGCGCGCTCTTTCGCATTCAGGCGGGTCCCAACGGATCGATCCAGGGTCCCGCAGAGGCCAAGTGGGGCTATACCGTGTTGAACGTGGCCGACTGGGACGGGGACGGCCTGCTGGACATCGTGTACAACTCCATCTGGGGCAAGGTGGAGTGGCTGAAAAACACGGGCACGCAGGAGAAAGCGGTGCTGGCGGCGGCCCAGGCGATCACGGTGGAGTGGGAGGGCCCCGCACCCAAGCCCGCCTGGTACTGGTGGACCCCCGAAGGCAAGAATCTGGTAACCCAGTGGCGCACGAGCCCCATCGTGAAAGATCTGAACGGAGACGGTTTGCCCGATCTCTCCATGCTCGATCAGGAAGGCTACCTGGCCTTTTTCGAGCGCGCGAAGACGGAGGGGGGGCTGGTGCTGCTTGCGCCAAAGCGGATCTTCAAGGATGAGAAGGGTCAGCCCCTGCGCCTGAACGAGAAGAACGCGGGCGGCAGCGGACGCCGCAAGTTCACCATGGGCGATTGGGATGGCGACGGAGATGTGGATATCCTGATCAACAGCAAGAATATCGACTTCATGCGCAATATCGCCGAGAAGAAAGGCGAGTTCCAGTTCAAGAACGAGGGTGAGGTCGATATCCAGCTTCTTGCGGGCCACGACACCTGCCCCACGCTCGTGGACTGGAACAAAGACGGCAAGCCGGAGCTGCTGATTGGTGCTGAAGACGGCTTTTTCTACTACCTGGAGAAGCCGAAGGAGTAGGGTGGGGCTCAATAGGACGGATTCGACCGATAGGACGGATATTCCAGAAAGGCCCGGCTTCCCCGTAGCCTGCAGCCTACAGTCTAAAGCCTAAATTCGCATCGCGCGGGCGGCATTTGCTACACTTCCGGCTCCCAGCGCGGAGAGGTGGCCGAGTGGTTGAAGGCGGCGGCCTCGAAAGCCGTTTTACGGGCAACCGTAACCAGGGTTCGAATCCCTGCCTCTCCGCCATTTGTCTCTTCCCGCCCCCTGCTCCTTCCTTCCTCCAGATCACCTGAACTTGCCACGTTGCCCATACGTTGGCGGCGGTACACTGTTGACCCCTCGATGAATACAGCGAATTCTCCATCCTCGCTCCCGAGGTGTCGCTCCGAAATCCTTGTTCAATCATGACAAATATATAAACACTAAAACTTAGGTGCGTGTATTATATATATGACACTTGAATTCGAAATCGGTCCGGCCCGTCGCGCCGCGGAGCGGGGCGAAAATTATCTTCCAATCTAAGTCGTTGCATCACAACTGCTTCTCGGCATGGGCCACCTGGGGGTGCCATAAATCTGTCAAAACCGACGATTTCGGAATAAATCTTGCAGATGATGAGGGTGTATTGGGAGAGATGACGGCGGGAAATAGTCAAGGCAGTACTGTATTGGGTGTGCGCTATCCGGGTTCCAGGTCGGTCTCGCCCATCCAACTCAGCTCGGGGAGTTCCATGTCGGTGCATTCCTCGATGGTGGCTAAGGTCCCCGTTTTATCTCCCTCGATTCCCTTGAGATCCGACCGGGCAACAAGCGTGCACGGGTCGGGGTTCCTCCGAACCCCAAAGGAGGTCTCAAGTCCTGGAGCGTCGTGTGTGAAGAGGAAGTACAAACACTAACGAAAGGGAATGAGGAATGAAGAAAAGCTTAGTTTTGGGGTTGGCCCTGTTGGTCGGCGGGACGGCGCAAGCGGCCGTGATTGATTTTGAAGAGTTTGGAATCCGAGGTGGTGGCACGGCAACAGAGTTGCTTGGGCAGAACGGTGTCTCCTTCAATACACCCAGCACAGGTGACAAAGCCGGCTATGGAACGTCGTACTTCGACGGGATGACCTTCGCTGATTTGCAGTCAGTTTCGTTCGTGGCCACTAACGTCGGCGGGGCGTGGATGCCCTACATGAACATCTGGATTACTAATGGTGCCGCGAACCCAGCAGATCGTCGCTGGGCCGTAATTGCGAATGAGCCATCCAACGCGCCCTTGAACAATTTGCTGACTTACGACCCAATTCTGTACCCGGACGGTCGAGGCTATCTTTCCAATGGAGAGACTGTTGCAGTCAATTTCTCCGATATGAGCTATTACGTTCATGAGTCAAACGGCGACACATCGTGGTTAACAGGGCTCTTCGGCGGAAACCAAATTTCCTATGCCTCATTGGTGGCCGGAGGTTGGAAGATTGACAATCCAAATCCGGGTACTGCGTGGGGCGGCACCGGTGCTCCTAAGAATGGTGGGTACGGCTTCAATTTTATCTACGGGGACACGATGTCCAACTACGTCAGCACCGGTCCGTACACAATCAGCAACATAGTAATTAACGGCAACTTGGAAGCCGGCGCCGTCGTCCCGATTCCCGCTGCCGCACCCCTTGGTCTGCTGGGCATGGGCCTGATCGGCCTCGCCCGCAAGCTTCGTAAGAAGAGTTCCTGATATCGCGCTTGACGGCACATCGTCATGTGTTTGTTGTTCGCCCCCGCAATGCTTTCGGTGTTGCGGGGGCGCTTTTTTGAATAGAGAATAGTGAGTTGGGAATAGTGAATGGAGGAGGTGAATAGAGCGTGGGGGAATGGTGTAAGGGAGGGGGAATCAACCTGAACCAATCGACGGGTGGGAGAGAGTACGTTGAGAAATCAGTTTTCGCGCCGGGAGGATTTCTGGGCGCATCTTATTGCCGATGTTGTGGTGCGCATCGGGTTGTTTGGGGCCACGTTTGTATTGATGATGGTCAATATGCCGCGTCGATACTATCGAGACTGGGACGGGGAGACTATCTCGGGTTACATGTATGTCGCGCTCGTGGCGGGCGTGCTTGCGGCGATTCTTGGACCGTGGTTTTATCATGCTGCGGTGCAGCGGGGCCGGGGTACGCTGGGGCAGGTGAAGCGGGACAGCGAACGCCGGAAGTAGGGGGCGATGGGTCTTATGGGTCTTATGGGTCGTATGGGTCGTATGGGTCGTGCGAAGGGGTCTCAACAGCCGACAGCCTGAAACCTGAAGCCTGAAGCCTGAAGCCTACAGCCTACTCTTCCTCCGTCTCCACGACAATTCCGCGCCGTTCGAGCAGGGTGCCTTCGGCGGCGTAGAGTCCCGTGAGGGCCTGTGCGCAGCCTACGCGGGCGGCGACTTCGTCGATCTGGGCCTGGATGAGGTCGCGCTGCACGAGGAGGACGTCGAGGTTGGTGGAGCGTCCGCTGGCGTAGCGGCTCTGGGCGGTTTCGAGTTCGCTGGTGCGCGCGGTGACGGCCTCGCGGGTTGATCCGAGGCGGTCCCAGTTGCGGCGGAGTTCGACGACGGCCTGTCGCACGGCGGTTTCAATGGCCTGTTCGGTGTCGGCAATCTGGCGTTCACTCTGGGTCTGCTGGAGTTCACTGCGGAGGAGGCGGGCCTTCTCGGCGCGGCGGTAGAGGGCGGTCTCCACTTCGATGCCGATGCCGTAGGATTCATCACGACCCGCTTCAAACATATTCCAGGCCTCGCTGCCGTGATCGCCATCGGCTCCGCCGCCGACCGTGGCCACGAGGTCCACGCGGGGCAGGAGGTCATTGCGGGCGCGGCGTGTGCCGAGTTCCGCGTTGGCCAGACCGAGTCGCGCCTGGGCGAGTTCAGGTCGGTAGTCCATGGCGAGGGCGACACTGGACTCGGCATCGGCGTCGACGGGCGCGGGTTCGGGGGCGGGCTCGGGCTCGAAAACGAGTTGCCACTGGTCGGGCTGATCGGGGTTGAGCAGTCGGATGAGGGCGAGATTGCGATCTTCGATCTGGGCCTGGGCGTCGGAGAGGTCGGCCTGGCGCGTGGCGCGCTCGGCTTTGGCGGAGAGTACGTCCGCTTCCACGGCGCGGCCCGCATTGAGCAGGTCCTGATTGAGGCGCATCTGTTCGTCGGCCAGGGCCACGGCGACCTCGTTTATTTTCAGAACTTCCCGGGCCAGGGCGAGATCCCAGTAGGTCAGCTCCACATCGCGCACGGTGCTGATGACCTGCTGGCGGAGGCCATGGACGCTGCTGGCCACGTCATTCTCCGCCTGGCGCACGGTGATAAGGTTGATGTCGCGCCCCCGGCCCTGGAGGAGGGCCTGGCGCAGTTCCACGCTCCACCCGCCGCTGTAAAGATCGTTAGCGGGGTCATTGCTGGCGCCGGTGTAGTCCGTCGAGGCGGTGACCGTGGTGCCGGTGGCGAAGTATTGCGAGAGGGCCGCGCCCCCCGAGGTCTGGTTGGAGCGCGCTGTGGTGGTAACTTCGTTGTTGCGATTGGCAAAGGCCTGAATCGTTTGCGCGGCGGAAAGGATCTCGCCCACGGAGGTGCCGTCGCTCGTGTCGATATTCGCGCCCCCCGATGTGGAGGTGGCGGAGCCGCTGGTCGTGGTGCGGTTGGTGTTCTGGCCATAGCGCAGGGAGGCGGACAGCATCGGGTCGAATTCGGCGCGGGCCTCTTGTATGGTGGTGGAGGTAATGCTCGGGTCGAGGTCGGCGACAGCGATGGTGCGGTTGTTCTCAAAGGCGATGACCACGGCATCGCTCAGGGAGAGTGGCCGGGCAATGCGCGGGGTGTCGGTAGCCGCCGTTTCGGGTTCGACTGGTGTCGCGGGTGGTGCGGGCTCGACGGCGGGCGTGGTTTCAGTCTGGGGCCAGGGAGGCGGGGCAACGCTCTGTGCGTTCCACGACGTGGTCTGCTGGGTGGCGCAGGCGCAAAGGAAAAACATGCTTGCGATAGCAATGCTGCAGGGGTGGGATTTCATGATTGTTGTCCTGTTGCCGGGCGGGTCCAAAGTGCGGCGCGGCTGACAGGACTGTGCACGGCCGCGGGGGGAACGTTACAGGGCGGGGAGCATTATGAATGGCGAGCTGGGTGCGGGGTGTAACGGGGGCTGGGAGCTGGTACACAGTATGGGCAAACGGGCGAGCCGAACTGGAGTGTTTTTCCCATGAAAAAGTGGATCTTGATAGGGCTGGTGGTGGCGGCCGGTGGCGGCGGTGGAATCTGGTGGAAGATGAGCGCCTCCGCCGCGCTGGAAGAGGCCGCGGCAGCCGTGGAGACGGCTCAGAGCACGCTGGGTTCCATACGCCAGAGCGTAGAGTGTACGGGGCGGGTGGTGTCGAATCTGGATGTGGAGATCAAGTGCAAAGCGAGCGGTGAAATCATTGGTCTACCCGTTGATGTGAGTGACCGGGTTGCAAAGGGTGACCTGCTCATGGAGCTGGATCCGGTGGATCAACTCCGAAACCTTCAGCAGTCCGAAGCGGCCTATGCGGCCTCGCAGGCGCGCCTCGCCCAGGCGCGGGCCAATCTTACGGCGGCGGAGAAGGACCTGGCGGCCAGCGGTGCCCGGGCGCAGGCCAGCGTGCTTTCCGGCGAGGCCCGGGCGAAGGACGCGGCGGCGAAGGCCCAGCGCGACGAGCAATTGCTGGCGCAGAAGCACATCAGCGTGGAAGAGGCGGAGACCTCGCGCACGACGCTGCTGGAGAGCCAGGCGAACCTGCGCAGCGCCCAGGCAGAGCTTTCCTCGGTGGACGCGCAGCGGGCCCAGCTTGAGGCCACGCGCCAGGAAATTCAGCTTGCGGAGGTGCAAATCCAGTCTGATCAGGCCGCGCTGGAGCTGGCGAAGCAGCGTTTGACCGAGACCAAGGTGCTCTCGCCGATCGACGGCGTGGTGTCAACGCGCGCCGTGCAGATCGGCCAGATTATCTCTTCTGGTATCAGCAACGTGGGCGGCGGCACGGCGGTCATGACCGTCTCCGATCTGTCGCGCATGTTTGTGCTCGCTTCAGTGGACGAGAGTGATATCGGCAGTGTGGCTCTGGGCCAGACGACACTGGTTACGGTGGACGCCTACTCGGGCGAGACCTTTGAAGGGACGGTGCAGCGCATCGCGAACAAGGGCACGAACACGGCCAACGTCGTTACCTTTGAAGTGAAGATCGAAGTGACGAGCGAGAATAAGACCGTGCTGAAGCCGGAGATGACGGCGAATGTGGAAATTGTGACGGCGGAGGCGGAGAATGTGGTGACGGTTCCCATTCGCGCGCTCGCGCGCAAGGGCACGGAAAAGTTTGTGACGCGCGTGACCAGCCCCGGCGAGACGGAGACGGTGCCGGTGGAGACGGGCGCGAGCGACGGAATCAATATCGAAGTCAAAGCCGGGCTGAAGGATGGCGACGAAGTGGTGCTGGTGCGGGGCGGTGATGATTCGGAGTGGCAGAAATCGAACAGCGGCGGACCGCGCCCGCCGTCACTCTTCGGCGCGCCCAAGAAGAAGACATGATCATCGAAACACGAGAATTACTCAAGACCTACGAGCTGGGTGGCCAGACCATTCGCGCGCTGGACGGCGTAAGCGTAGGCATCGACGCCGGCGAGATGGTGGCCATCATGGGGCCCTCGGGCAGCGGCAAATCGACGCTCATGCACATCCTGGGCTGTCTGGATCAGCCGGATGGCGGTCAGTACATGCTCCGGGGCGACAACATCGCCGGGCTTTCGCCGGACGAGCTGGCCGCGATACGGAACAAGTACATCAGCTTTGTATTTCAGACCTTCAACCTGCTGCCGCGCATGTCCGCGCAGGAGAACGTGGCCCTACCGCTCCTGTACGGCGGGGTGAAAGATGCGAACGCCCGCGCGGCGGAGGCCCTGGCGCGCGTTGGCCTGGCCGATCGCATGCACCACGAGCCCAACCAGCTCTCGGGCGGCCAGCGCCAACGCGTGGCGATTGCGCGGGCGATCGTGACGGATCCCACACTCATGCTGGCGGACGAGCCCACGGGCAACCTGGACAGCCGCACGGGCGATGAGATCATGGAGCTGTTTGCGGCGCTGAACCGTGAAGGCCGCACGATCGTGGTGGTGACGCACGAGCCCGATATTGCAATTAAATGCCCGCGCTGCATCCGTATTCACGATGGCGCGATACTTTCCGACGGGCCTTCGGCCGATGTTGTTGCGGGCTACGCCGCGCGGAGTTAACGAAGATGACAGCCCTCATGCTGCTGAAAGTTGCCATACGTAGTCTCCTGGCGAACAAGCTCCGCTCTTTCCTGGCGGTGCTGGGCATCATCATCGGCGTGGGCGCGGTCATCGCCATGCTCAGCATCGGCGCGGGCGCGCGCGAATCCATGGTTTCGCGACTGGAGAGCATGGGCACGAACCTGCTCATGGTTCGCCCCGGCCAGCGCGGCGGCCCCGGGGGCGTGCGGTCGGTGATGCAGCAGACCCTGACGCCGGAAGACGCCCGTGCAATTCTGGAAGAAGTGCCGGATATCTACGCCGTGGCGCCGGTGGTGCAGGGCCGCGCCCAGGTGAAGTACTTCGACGAGAACGCGAATATCAACGTGGTGGGCACGTCCACCACCTATTTCGAGGCGCGCAACTATCAGTTGGCGCAGGGCCGCAAGTTTACCGACGGCGAACTTGATAATCTTGCGCGGGTGGCCATCATCGGCCCCACCACGGTCAAAAATCTGCTGGGTGCGGATGATCCGCTGTCGTCGACGATCAAGGTGGACGGGTTGAATTTTCGCGTGATTGGCGTGACCGTCCCAAAGGGTGATCAGGGCTGGTTCAACCCGGACGATCAGGTGATTATTCCCTTTACCACGGCGATGCAGGTGCTCATCGGAACGGACTATCTCAACGAGATCAGCATTCAGGGTGAGACGGGTTCGGATTTGAACGCCATTCAGGCATCGATCATCGAGTTGCTCCGAAGACGGCACAAGCTGGCGCCGGAGGCCGAGAACGATTTCAATGTTTCCAATCAGGCGGAGATGCTCTCCTTCATGACGGCGATCACAACGACGTTGAGTGTGCTGCTGGCGAGTATCGGCGGTATTTCGCTGGTGGTGGGCGGCATCGGCATCATGAACATCATGCTGGTGACGGTGACCGAGCGGACGCGGGAGATCGGTATCCGCAAGGCCATCGGCGCGCGGGAGAGCGACATCATGCGCCAGTTTTTGTTTGAGTCTATCGTGATGAGCACGATCGGCGGGATCATCGGCGTGATGGTCGGCGTAGGCGTATCCAGTCTTCTGCCCCTCGTGGCGGAGATTTATCCGGTGGTCCAGGTGCAGAGCGTGCTGCTGTCGATCTCCTTTGCAACGGCCATCGGAGTGTTTTTCGGGTACTATCCCGCGCGGCGTGCGGCGCGGCTGAATCCGATCGACGCGTTGCGGTACGAGTAGGACCTGAAAGGCGGCAGCGTAGTTGAGCGTGGGGGGACAATCATCATCTTCAGGAACTAACCATGCCCATTTTCGTCTTGCTCAGCATCGCCTTCCGCAGTCTGCTCGGGAACAAGTTGCGCTCCTTTCTTGCGGTCCTCGGCATCATCATCGGCGTGGGCGCGGTCATCGCGATGTTGAGCATCGGCGCGGGTGCGCGGGCGTCCATGATCCAGCAACTGGAGTCGCTGGGCACCAACCTGCTGATCGTGCGGCCCGCGTTGAAGAATGGCCCGGGCGGTGTTCGATCCATTGCCCACCGCAGCCTGACGGCGGCGGATGGCCACGCAATCCTGAAGGAAGTGCCCGGCATTTACGCGGTAGCGCCGGTGGTGACGGGCCGGTCCCAGGTGAAGTACTACGATCAGAATGCGAACGTGAATCTCGTCGGCACCGCCAACACCTACTTTGAGGCGCGCAACTACGAGGTGGAGCGGGGTCGCCAGTTCACCGACGGCGAGGTGGACAACCTCGCGCGGGTTGCGATCATCGGCCCGGCGACGGCGGAGAATTTGATTGGCGTGGACGATCCGCTGACGGCCACCATCAAGGTGGACGGCATCAGCTTCCGGGTGATCGGTGTGACGGCGGCCAAGGGGGATCAGGGGTGGTACAACCCCGATGATCTGGTGATCGTTCCCTATACCACGGCGGTCCAGGTGCTGCTGGGCACGGATTATTTGAACGAAATAGATGTCCAGGGCGAGCCGGGATTTGATCTCAATGTCATTCAAAGCAACATACAGGAACTGCTACGGCGTCGACACAAGCTGGAGCCCCAGGCTGAGAATGACTTCAGTATGTCCAATCAGACCGAGTTGCTGAAGTTTCTATCCTCTATCACCACGACGCTGAGTGTGTTGTTGGCGAGCATCGGTAGTATATCGCTGCTCGTGGGCGGTATCGGGATCATGAACATCATGCTGGTGACCGTGACCGAGCGAACGCGCGAGATCGGCATACGAAAAGCCATCGGCGCGCGGGAAAAGGATATCCTGCGGCAGTTTCTTTTCGAAGCGATCGTGATGAGCACTATAGGCGGGATTATGGGGGTGTTTCTGGGGGTGGGTGTCTCGAATCTGTTGCCGCTCTTTACCGAGATCTATCCCGTGGTACAGACGGAAAACATCGTGATGTCCATCACCTCGGCGGCCATAATCGGGATCTTCTTCGGATACTATCCCGCGCAGCGCGCGGCGCGCCTGAACCCGATCGACGCCTTGCGGTATGAATAACGGTTGACGCGATAGTCGGGCTTGTCAGTCCGGCCTTTCGGGCAGGCGCGCTGCGCCCAGCAACGTTGCCATTTCACCGCGGAGCAGGAGCGGGGCTTTATCGAGAGGAACTGCGCCGCTGTTATCCCTGGCCCTGGGGTCGGCGCCATGGGCGAGGAGAATAGCGATCATTTTCTTGTTGCCACGCCGTGCGGCTTCGTGGAGTGCTGTTTCACCCAGGCGCTCCAGGGCATCGACCGGCACGCCCCGCTCAAGGAGCAGCTTCAGCCATTCGGGGTTGCCGGAGCGGACCGCGCTGTGGAGTAACGTGGAATCGTTGTCCAGGGAGCCGCTCGGGTGTCCGGGTTCTTGAAGGTCTTGCGGTGTGGTATGTGCGAGGAGGAGATTTACCATGGCGCTATCATTCACTTCGATGGCGGCGGCCAGAGGCGAAAGGCGCACGTAGCGTTCCGGGTAGATGTCCTCCCGGCACTGTAATCGCTGGGTGACCGGTGCCCCGAGTTCCAGCAGAAGGTCCACCATCGCTGTGTCGTGCCGCTCCAGGGCTATGACCAGCAGCGGCGGGCAGTGAAAGCGGATGCTGGTGTTGTCAATGCCGACAGAGGTTACGGCACCCCGCAACAATTCCTGGTCCCCCTTCTTGACGGACTCGCAGTAGATACAGAAATGGGGGGAAGCGCCGGACCAGGCGTCGGGCGGCGCGCCGAGCGAGAGATAGCGGAGGGCAGCGTCGCGGTCTTTTCTAAACATGGCTTGACGCAGATCCTCCCCGAGTACGGCGCTGCGTCGGACTTGAATTGAAGGCCAGGCGAGGAGCATGAGCACGAGGAGCACCGCGAGCACGGCGATGAGCTCGAGGATGGAAAAGCCTCGGGTGGTTCGGGGTGTGAACGGAATCATGGTAGCCCTCCGATTGAGTATACAACGGTGGAGGGGCGAAATGCGGCGACACAGGTGGCTTTCTTTACGGCGAAAGGGCACGGAAGCTTACGGAATAAGGAGGGCATCCCTTTGCGCCTTCGCGCCTTTGCGTGACATCTCCTGGGCCGGCGTCATGCGCCCGGCGCGGGCATGGTCTCCTGGGTACGGACGCGGAAGACCCGTTTGGCCTGGTAGGTCTGGCCAAACTGGTCGGTGGTGCGCACGGTGAGGGTGTGGGTGCCGGTGGCGAGGTCGGCCGGGAGGGTGGCCTTCCACATGTGGCGGGATTTGCTGGGGTAGTCCATTTTCCAGCCGAAGATGGTGTCGAGTTTCCTGCCGTCCTTCTCCATGTCCAGGAAGGGACTCTGCTCGTGCATACGGAGGCACTCGGGATCGATGACCTCGGTGTATTCCATGGGGAGCCAGGGGCCATCCGCGCCCACCCGCATTTCGACGATGCTGCGCTTGGAGCCCGCAAAGATGTTGGCGAGCACTTCGGTAGAGGCGAGTGAAGGCTGGGCCACGTCGTCCGCGAGGTAGATGTTCATCTGGTAGTCGGCCGGGCGGCTGGCGGCCTTGAATTCGATGGAATACTTCGGGCCCTCGAAGGTGAGGATGGAGTAGCCGTTGGGCGCGCCGTCGTTCATGGTGGCGTGGGGGATGCCGCGTTCGTCGAAACTGCCGCACCACCAACTGCCCGACACCGTGGCGGCGATGAAGAGGTGGTGGGGCTCGGGGCCCTTCCAGCCCATGGATTCGTCCATGAAGATGTGGAACTGCTCGTGGACGTGTGCGGCGACGGTTAACGTGTTGGGACGATCGGCCAGGAGGGCGAGCATTTCGTCGCGCTTGCCGCAACGGGCAATGGGCACGTGCATCATGAGGACGACCAGCTTTTCTCTGGGCACGTGGGCGAGATAGTTCTTCACGAAAGCGACCTGCTGGTCGGTGAAGGAAGGCTTGTAGCCCTTTTCCCCCGGCGGGAAGTAGATGTTGTTGAGGGGAATAAAGGCGACCTCGCCATACTCAAAGGCGTAGGTGCTCGGGCCGAAATAGCGCTCGAAGGTGTCGTCGGAGTACTTGTGCTCCGTGGCCGTGCCGTTGTTGTCGTGGTTGCCGAAGACGTTGTACCAGGGGATACCGATCTGGGCGATGCTTTCGCTGATTTCCGAAAAAAGCGCGGGATCATCCGCCACGATATCTCCCAGCGATACGCCGAAGACGGCGTCGGTGCCGATGCATTCTTCAACGACGTCGTGGGTGACGAAGTTCACCTCGCGCAGCCCACGGGCCTGGGTATCGCCGAAGAACAGGGCCTTGAAGGGTTCCTTCTCCGGGTGCTCGTAGAGCGCGAAGTCGATGGAGGCGGGCAGTGGCCCGGTGGGGAGGATGCCGGGCGCATCAAGAGGCGGTGAGCCCTCGGGATTGTGGAGGTAGTAGTGCTTCGGTATCTGCGCGTGATCCACGGGAAGTGTGTAGCCCGATGGTTTGATGACAAACACGGCGCCGCCCGCCTGCACGGGAAGGGACCAGCGACCCTCGGCGTCGGTTTTCACCACGGCTTCGCCGTTGGACACGCAGACGTTCGGAACTCCGGCCTCGCCCGCGTCGAGGGTGTTGTTGCGATTGGTGTCGAGGTAGACGCGGCCCTGGGCCATTTCCTGGGCAAGGCCGGAGGTCGAGAGGGCGAGTGTGATGGCGGCCATCGCCGCGCCGCGAATATGGAACATGCCATTCTCCCCGCGCCGCAGGGCGCGTACCGGGTTGTGTCGAATCAGGGACGCCAAAAAAGATAGTATACCCGACGGAGCCGATGCCGTTCGCGCGCCATCCCCCATCCAATCGCCAACCCGTCGGGAATGAGACAGAGCTTGACAACACCCTTGATAACTATCGACATCAGCGATTCCGAGCGGGACGCCATTTTGAATCATGTACCGCTCCCGGCCAATATTGTGGCCCGTCTTCGCTTTGCTCTCCGCACGATGAAGAGCTTGGAGTTGACCCTCTCGGGCGATGACGTTATTGATCTTGCCGAGGCCATTGAGGAGCACCTGCCCAGAATCAAGAAGCGGGCCGACGCGCGCGAGGTGGAGGCGGTCTTTGTTCGCCTGGTGGATATGATCCACGAAGAGTATGTCCAGGCCGGCGGCCCGGCGGAGGAGCTGGATTTTCCACCCGATATGCCCGAAGCGGTCCGCGAGGCGGTTCAGCAAGTGTTTGACTCCGGCGACTACGAGACGCCCCAAGAACTGATGGGTGCCCTCAAGAAAGCGGTCGTTGAGGCGGACGACACGCGTTACGAACGACTGTTTGGCCTCACGACGGGGGAGGTGCTCAATCTCATCGGAGAAGATTGGACCGAGCCCGGCGGGGTTTTCTGGATCGATGACGAGATCCCGAAAGAGCAACTGGCGGGGAGCCGCTACTGCATGAACGCCTTCCGCTTTCTCGCGCTCGCGAAAAGCACGGGCGGTTTCAAGCTCACGCCCAAGAAGAGACTGAACCGGGCGTCGGTGAGATTTCTGCTCGATTCGGACTGTTTCCCCGAAGTTGACGTCGCGCAAATGCTTCGATATTCCAGTGTCATCAACGAAATGGACGTACAGCCACTGCACATGGTCCACCTCCTGCTTCTGGAAATCGGTTTCGTTCGCCACTACAAGGGAACGCTGGTAGTCACGAAAAAAGGGCTCCAAGCCCTGGAAGACGACGGCGCCGGGACGCTCCAGCGCCTGATGTTTCAATCGTTATACAACGAGTTTGATCTTGCCTACCTGGACACCCTGCCCGACTACCCCGGCGTTCAGGCCACCATCCCTTTTATTTTCTATGCGATTCAGCAGTCGGCGCAGGAACCTGTTGCCGCAGGCGATTTGATGGCAAAGGCCTACACACCGGCGGTCGCCGCCGAGTTTTCCGAGGGGCCGTACCCGAGGCATGCTCTGGTGACGTTCTTCACGCGAGTGCTCAGGCCAATGGAGGACTTCGGGCTGGTCCAGCACACCAGGATCGGGAACAAGCACGAGCGCGACCTGGCGCGCGACCTGGTTCAGGTCACCCCGCTTTTCAATGCGATGCTGCATTTCGACTTGAAGAGATCGTAGCGCGCGAAATCACTCGGCCGCCGGCGGGACAAAGGGATCTTCGGCGCGCTCGAGCCATCGGGCGAGGCGTCCGCGCAGTTCTCGGCGCAGGGCGGCGTATGCCGGATCAGCGATAAGATTCGTCATCTGGAACGGGTCGGCCACGTTGTCGAAGAGATACATGGGGGCGTCGGGTCCCACGGCGTAGGTGTAGCGCTCGGTGCGCACGCCGCGAAAGATTGGGGCCGGGTGTTCATTGCCGCCCGAGGCATTTTCTTTCGCGATGTGCATGATGAACTGGGCGTCCCGCGCGGGGGCCTCCTCGCCGCGGAGCACACCGCTGTAGTCTTCGCCCATACACCCTTCGGGCGGATCGATACCGGCCAGACCGCAGAGGGTGGGCGCCATGTCGATCGCGCCAAACAGGGCCGGGCTCGAATGGCCCGCGGGCACGCGGCCCGGGCCGAAGATGATGAGGGGAATACGCACGGACTCTTCAAAGGGCTGACGCTTGCTGCCCACGCCGTGGGAGCCATGCATGGATCCGTGATCGGAGGAATAAACGACGATGGTGTCCTTCGACCATCCTTCCCCGTCCAGCCGGTCCAGGATCCGCTTCAATTCATCGTCCACCGCGCTGATGTGGGCGTGGTAGCCCTCGTAGTGTGGCGAGCCGTTCGACGTGAAGATGCTCTCCCCGCCCGGCGCGGGGGCCTCATAGTTCGGGCGGAAAGGCAGGGAGCCTTCGGGGTACAGGGCGAGCTTCTCCGGCGGGGCATCGGTAAACCTGGCGTGGGGCGGATCGAGGGAGAGCATGAGGAAGAAGGGGCGGGATTTGTTTTCAACGATGAAGTCGAGGGCCTGATCGGTCATGCGGGTGGCGTTATAGCCTTTGGGTTTCACGGGTTCACCCTCGGCCGGGTAGAATTCGGCCGCATCGAAGTGGTTCGTGGTGTGTTCCCAGATCAACGACGTGTCAAAGCCATAGGCTTCGGCGCGCGTACCGCCGAGGTGCCACTTGCCGATGTAGCCCGTGCGATAGCCCGCCGCCTGGAAGGCCTTTCCAATGGTGGCGGATTCCGGCGCGAGGGGAATGCTGTTGTCGATGATGCCGGACTGATAAGGCCAGCGACCGGTCATGACGATGGCGCGGTAGGGCGAGCAGACGGGATAATTGCTCACGCACTGGCTGAAGGAAAATCCCTCGGCGGCCATGCGATCCATGGTGGGGGTCTTCATGGCGGGCATTTCCGTGTGGCCCATGGATTGGTAGCGATGCTCGTCGGCAAAGACAAAAACGACATTGGGGCGCTCGCGCAATTCGGCGAGGGCGGGCAGGGCGAGAGAGAGAAACCCGAGGGTCAAAGATCGAGTCCAATAACCGCGCATGGCATGAGTCCTTTCCGGGGCTGAGCCGCCAGTGTAGATCCGCCCCGAGGACCGAGTAAAGCGCCGCTATCAACCATGACACCGTATCCTCCGGAGTACGAATGAAGCAGGCGTGTCGGATTGCGCCACCGGGTGCCGCCGATCCCTTCGTGCTGGACATCGGGTGTCCACACCCGTGTAGACTAGGGCTCCGGCGGGCGCCACCTTGCATTCAATCCAATTATGACCCTCGATGAACATCCCACGGGAGCACAGCCTTGGACCCACAGACAGTAAACGTAGCTTCGCGGAGCCGCGCCCGGCGGGGGTTCAAAAAGTTCTTCGTTCTTTTCATACTGATTGGCGCGGGCGGTGGTCTCGCCTGGCTCATCCATACGGGGAGGGTTGCAACGCTGGGAAATGGGCCCGCGCCTCGCGAGGAGCTGCCCGCACCGGTGGAGGTGGCCGCCATCGAGCACGGTCCCATCGTTTTTCGCCGCACCTTCAGCGGGACGCTGGAGGCCACGGCGGAATTCATGGTGGCGCCCAAGATCAGCGGGCGTATAGAACGACTTGCGGTCGATCTGGCGGATCCGGTATCCCGCGGGCAATTGGTGGTGGAGTTGGATGACCGCGAATACGTGCAGGCGGTGGCGCAGGCCGACGCCGATCTGGCGGTGGCCCGGGCGACGCTCGCGGAGGCCAACAGCACGCTGGACATCGCCCAGCGCGAACTGGCCCGCGTGGAGACCCTGCGGGAGCAGGGGATTGCCTCGGAATCTCAATTTGACGCCGCCAAGACGGAGCAGCTCGCGGGCCAGGCCCGCCTCGAAGTGGCCCGCGCCCAGATGCAGCGGGCGGAATCATCGCTGGAGTCCGCGAAGATACGACTCGCCTATACCCAGGTGAACGCCGAATGGGCCGAGGGCAGCGAGCGCCGCGTGGTGGCGGAGCGATTCGTGGATGAAGGAGACACCGTCTCCGCGAATACACCCATCCTCGCCATCGTGGAGTTGTCGCCGATCACGGGCGTGATCCACGTCACCGAGTCGGACTATGCGCGCTTCCACGAAGGCCAGACGGCGACCCTGGCGACCGACGCCTATCCCGGTGAAACCTTCCATGGAAAGGTGGCGCGGATTGCCCCCATCTTCCAGCAGACCTCCCGTCAGGCGCGGGTGGAGCTGGCCATCGACAATCCCGATCAACGTCTGAAACCAGGTATGTTCATACGCGTTACGCTGGAACTGGCCCGCGCGGAGGACGCGACGATTATCCCCGAGGCGGCCATCGCCACGCGGGGCGACGTTGCCGGCGTTTTCCTGGTGGACGACGCAGGCACGAAGGTGACCTGGCGGCCCATCACCACCGGCCTGCGTGAAGGCGGGCGCGTGCAGGTGGAGGGTGAAGGGCTCACCGGGCGCGTGGTTACTCTCGGCCAGCAGTTGATCGACGACGGCTCCGCCGTGACGGTGGCCTCGGAAGCGGGGCCGGCCGAATGAACCTGCCCCGATTCAGTGTGCGGCGACCGGTGCTCACCACGATGGTCACGCTCATCGTCGTCATCCTCGGCGGAGTCTCGCTCGAGCGCCTGCAGATCGATTTGCTCCCCAGCATCGAAATGCCCACGGCTTCCGTGAACACCTCCTATGAAGGCGCGAGCCCCGAGGTCATGGAGCAGCGGGTCACCCAGTTCATCGAAGAGATCGTGGCGACGACACCGGGCGTGGAAGAGCTCAGCTCGAACTCCTACGAGGGCGGGAGCAACGTGCGGGTAACCTTTTCGTGGGGCACCGATATCGATCTGGCCACGCTGGACGTGCAGGGGCGCATCGAAGACGAGATCAACGAGCTCCCCGACGACATTACCCGCCCCCGCGTGCGCAAATTCGACATCGCGAGCTTCCCCGTGGTGATTCTTGGCGTGCAGGGCGATCTCGACCCGGTGGAGCTGACCACGCTGATCGAAGACCAGTTGCGCTACCGATTCGGGCGCGTGCCCGGCGTGGCCCAGGTGGACCTCTGGGGCGGCTTCAATCGCGAACTCCGCATCGAGCTCGATCCCGAAAAGATCAACGCCCTCGACGTGCCGTTGAATCAGGTACTGGAGGCGGTGCGGAGTGCAAACCTCGATCTGCCCGCCGGCAAGATAGAACAGGGCACCCACGAGGTCATGCTTCGGGCGCCGGCGCAATTCGCCAACCTGGATGAAATCCGCAATACCGTGGTAACCCTTCAGGATGGCGTTCCCGTGACCGTCGGGCAGATTGCCAATGTGGTGGACACCTACGAGAAGCAATCCGAGACCGAGCGCTTCAACGGCCACCGGGGCATCCGCGTGGGCATCCGCAAGCAGGCGGGCGCAAACACCGTCGAGGTATCCAGCGCAATCCTGAAGGAGGTGGAGGCGGTCAATCGCGATTTTCCGCAAATTGAAGTGATCGCGGTGGCCAACCAGGGCAACTTTATCGAGCGCTCCATCGACAACGTGGCCAATTCCGTGCTTTACGGCGGCGCGCTCGCTGTTATCGTGCTGCTGTTTTTCCTGCGCAACCTGCGCAGCACGATCGTCATTTCACTCGCGATCCCCATCTCCATCATCGCCACCTTTGCACTGATTTACTTCGGCGGCTTCACGCTGAACCTCATGACCCTGGGCGGCCTCGCCCTCGGCGTGGGCATGATGGTGGACAATTCGATCGTCGTCCTGGAAAACATTTTCCGGCGGCGCGACGAGCTCCACGAAGACAAGATGGATGCGGCAATTCACGGCGCGGGCGAAGTGGGCGCGGCGGTGGTGGCCAGTACCATAACCACCCTGGTGATTTTCCTGCCGCTGATCTTCGTGCGAGGCGTATCGGGTATCCTCTTCCAGGAACTGGCCTATGTCATCGTCTTTTCCCTGTTGTGTTCGCTTCTGGTGGCGCTGAGCCTCGTGCCCATGCTGGCCTCCAAACTGGTGGAATCGCCCGAGGAACGCCACAGCAAGTATGAATCGCAGCCGAGCTGGATTGGCTGGCTCGCCGATTCAAGCGAGGGGTTGTTCAACCGCCTGGACAGCGCCTACCGCGACCTGCTGCGGGTCGTCTTGCGCCATCGTATCTTTACCGTATTTTCAGCCCTCGTCGCGCTGGGCGCGAGCCTGTTCCTCCTCCCCATGATCGGCACGGAGTTCATGCCCCCAAGCGACGAGGGCGAGGTGCGGGTTTCCGGCGAGATGGAAGTGGGGACGCGGCTCGAAATCGTCGACGCACAGGCCCGGAAAATGGAAGAAATTGTGAAGCCGGTGGTGCCCGAGGCCATTTCGATTATCGCCGAAGCAAGCGACAGCGGCGAGGCCGAGGTGCGCCTTTCCCTGGTGCCCGCCAAAGAGCGGACCCGGTCCAACACCGAGATTGCCGATGACCTTCGCAAGCGCCTCGCCGGAAAAATTCCCGGCATGGAGGTGCGCGTCACCGCCCCCCAGGGACAGTTCCTGCTCGAACGGATCATCGGCGGCTCCGACGGCGTGACGGTGGAGATCCGGGGATTCGACCTGGCGACGCTCGATCTGCTGGCGGACCGGGTGGCGGATGCGATCAAGGATGTGCCCGGCGTCACGGATATCGATTCCAGCCGGGACGACGGCCTGCCCCAGCAGGAGATCAGCGTGGACCGCGACAAGGCCGCGGACCTGGGCTTCAGCGTGCGCGACGTTGCCGAGGCCATCGAAACGGCCTTCGCGGGAACCCAGGCCGGCGAATTTCGCAGCGGCGGAAACTCCTACCGAATCCTGGTGCAATTTCGCGATGCGGAGCAGCTCACGATCGACGAAGTATTGAACCTGACCCTCACCTCGCCCACGGGTGAACGGGTTTCGCTGCGCAACCTGGTCTCCGCGGAGGGCGGGCGCGGCCCCACGCAGATCGAGCGCAAGGACCAGCAGCGCATCGCCTCCGTCACCGCCAATATCGCCGGGCGCGACTTGGGCTCCGTGGCCGCCGATGTGGAAAAGGTACTGGACGGCATCGCCCGGCCCGACGGCTACGATCTCGCGGTGGCGGGCAACTACGAGGAGCAGAAGGAGTCCTTCCGCGAATTGATGGTCTCCATGATCCTCGCGCTGGTCCTGGTCTACATGGTGCTCGCCTGCCAGTACGAATCCCTGCGCGACCCGGTCATCGTCATGTGCTCCGTGCCCCTGGCGGCCATCGGCGTCCTACTTACGCTCTATGCCACCAACACCACGCTGAACGTCCAGTCCTATATCGGCTGCATCATGCTCGGCGGTATCGTGGTGAACAACGCCATCCTTCTCGTCGATCAGGCGGGCCAGCTTCGCACCGGTGAAGGCTGGTCCACCCGCGACGCGGTGGCCGAGGCGGGACGCCGACGCCTGCGCCCCATTCTGATGACAACGCTGACCACCATCCTGGGTCTGTTGCCACTGGCGCTCGGTATCGGCGAAGGCGCGGACGCCCAGGCCCCCCTGGCGCGCGCGGTGATCGGCGGGCTCTCCAGCTCCACGTTGATCACGCTTTTGCTTATTCCGGCGGTGTACTCGATGGTTCATCCGGACAACCCGGAAGAAGCGACGCCATCAGCAACTTGAACATGGTGTTCAACGGTTTTTCCTTCACCGGGTGATCGCCCAGGGTCGTGTCGTTCCAGGAAACGATCAGATCGAGCGACGGAATGACCGCCAGACCCCGCTGGCCGTTCTTGTGGCCGAGCGCGCAGAAGGTGTCCACCGGCGCGTCGGGCCAGTTGCGCAGCCCGTCGCGGTCCACGCCGTTAACCCACCAGAGCCAACTGTAACTCCCGAAATGATCCGTCTGGTCGTTGGGGATCTTTTCCGAGCCCAGACTGCGCTGCTCGGGAATCATTTCGCTGACGGCGCGGGCGGTGCGGGGCAATTCGGCGGGCAGGGGGCTGGTCACGGCCATGCGGGCGTGATCCGCCGAAATAACCTGTCCATCGCGCCACCGGCCCTGCCGCAGATAGAGCAGGCCAAAGCGCGCAAAGTCCCGAGGCGAAACCCCGAGCCGTCCGCGGCGACCCTTCTCCCCAAAAGCGCTGAACGTGGGACTGTCCTCGCATTGAAGGCGATCCGTCAGCAGCGGCGCGAGCACGGCAGTGTCTACGGTGTCCCAGCCGTGGCTGTAAACTTTGCCGAAGAGCGTGTCCGCGAAGAGGGCCATCTGCCAGTCGCAATAATTGAAGGCGCTGCCCGGCGCTTCCGTCACGCCATAACACGAAGTCTGATTCGCCGCATGGCGAAAGGTAATATTGCGGTCCTTGTGATCCAGCGCCGCATTGATCTCGGCCAGACGCGGCTCAAAGGTCACCAGCGGCGTGTCCAGACTCTCGATCTTGCCCGATTCCACGGCGAGAAAGAGGAAGGTGGAAAACCAGGGCTTCACCGCCGACGCCACATCGCCCCGCTTCGTCGCATCGCCCCAGGTGTAGACCATTTTCCCGCCGCGAACCACGCAGCCCCGCCCACCTGCGAAGGCGGCCATGGTGTCGAGACTGGTAGCATCCAGACCGGCCTCGGCCGGTGTGGACTCAGCCCAGTGGGCCTCGGGCCAGATCTCGGCGTAAGTGGTAAGGGCAAGGAAAATCAAGACAACGCAATAAAGTGTCAAATAAGAGCGGCGCAACATGGAATACCTCCGGCCGTCAGTGTATCGGACGGGGCGGGAGATTCCAAGACTGGATGGGACGTACCGCCGCAGGCGTACCGGGTGAGATCAACGCAACCGTTTCACTTCCTCGAAGTAACGGTCGAGCGAAACGCCCGCAAGAGCGGCGGCATGTCCCAGTGGATGTAAAGTCGGGACTTGCATCAATTCTGGTCGCGCCATTACATCCCCAGGGACAGGCCCGTGCGTTGGCGTCGGGGGCGCGGGTTGAGGTGGGCTCTGGAACTTGGAGCGCCTGTGCCTCGGTGGGGTGTTTCGGCACGGGTCCGTCCCCCCTTAACGTTCTTGCAATGTTCCCGGTGGACTGTGTCAGACTATAGCTCCGTCCATGTGCAACCCTCTGGAGTACCCGCTATGACCCGCTTCCACGTTAACCGTCGTCAGTTTCTCGGGAGCGCCGCCGCGCTTTCCGCCGCCGCCCTGCTTCCCCGCTCCGCCCATGCGGAGGATGCTCCGGAGCAGCATGTGGGCCTGGCGCCCTCGGCCACCTATCCCGAACTCAAGTCGACGCTGACCATCGCGGATCCGTCGCGCATCCGAATGCTCCAGCTTACGGATATTCACTTCTACGGCAACGACGACCCGGCCATGGACCTGCGGACGCTGGAGGAGATTCCCCGCTTGATCGACAAGACGCAGCCGGAACTTCTGGTGGTGTCGGGCGATTTGTGGAGCGACAATCCTGATGGGCGCGGCGCGGAGTATCAGGCCTTTGCACTGGACAAGCTGGCGAAGTGGGGCGTGCCCTGGCTCTTCGTGTGGGGCAACCACGACCGCCTGGACGACTACGTGAAGGGACACGACACCTTTCACGATGCGAAGGGATCCCTCTATCGCGGCGGCGCTAGTGGCGGCAACTATGTGGTGGCGCTGCAGGACAAGGCGGGCAATCCTTGCTGGGATTTCGTCTGCATGAATTCCATGGAGGGCGGGATGCTCCAACAACAGCGCGACTGGCTGAAGGCCCTGCCGGCGCAGGACTACCGCCCGACCGCGAAGAACGCCTTCGCCATCGTGCACATTCCCGTGAAGCAGTACTCGGAGGTGTGGTCGAAGGCGGAAACGGGTGGCGTCTTTCTGGAGGAGGTCTGCTCGTGGGAGGAAGATGGCACCACCTTGCCGCTTATCGACGCGCTGGGCACGGTGCGCGCTTATTTCTGCGGCCACGATCATGTGAATGACTACAAGGGCACCTGGGGCGGCGTCGAGCTGAACTACGGCCGCGCCAGTGGCCACGGCGGCTACGGCGGCGACAAGGTGCCCAAGGGCGGCAAGATCATCACGGTCAACGCCGAGACGGGGAAGTACACCGCCGAGAGCATCCTGCCCGACGGCAGCACCTGGACCAGTGAACCGGGCAAGAAGATCGACAAGGTCGAGGCGTTGCCCTGGGCCTAAGGGTGAGAGCAGGATTGACTACGGAAGGGCACGGAATTTTACGGAATGTACGATCTTCGGCTGGATGACTTGGAGGAAGCGCTATCATGTTGGGCATGACTCCCACTGCATCTCGCGCAAGTGACACAATCCATTTTGCCATCGGCCAGTCCTCCCTCGGCGCGATCCTCGTCGCCGCGACGGAAAAGGGCATCTGCGCCATCTTCCTCGGCGAAGACCCGGAGCAACTCGCGCGAGATCTGCAGGATGCCTTTCCGAAGGCGGAAATCACCGGTGATGACAAAGATTTCGACGTGATGGTCGGCCAGGTGGTGGGCTTCGTGGAGCATCCCGCGCGTGGCCTCGATCTGCCGCTCGACATTCGCGGCACGGCCTTCCAGCGCCAGGTCTGGGAGGCGCTCCAGGCGGTGCCACCCGGCATGACCGCGAGCTACACGGAGATTGCGCATCGATTAGGTCAGCCCAAATCGGTCCGCGCCGTGGCCACCGCCTGCGCAGCAAACAAGATCGCCGTGGCCATTCCATGCCACCGGATCGTGCGCACGGATGGATCGCTGTCGGGCTACCGGTGGGGCCTGGAGCGCAAGGGCGCCCTGCTGCAGCGGGAACAGGAGGGGCGCTGATGGAAGACGAGTGGCTGCCCTCGGGCTGTATCGCGGAGCGGAACGGTATAGACTACCACGGAGGACCGTGGTAGCCAGGAAGCTCGGTCTCGTTTCGGATTGCACATGGCCTTGAGGCGGCGTGCCCTAGCAACGCACCCCCAACCCAAATGGTCTCGTTACCACGGTCCTCCGTGGTAATGCATATCGTTCCGCTCGGCGGAACAGGGGGTATGAAAGCGTACCGGAATTCTTAATCGCGCTCTTGTAGAAAACCGCCCCGACGTTTTAGACTATACCCAGAAGTATCCAAGAGACCCGCCAGGAGGGGCATGTCATGGGTAGAAGTCGTTACGGCATTGACGATCCGAAGGCCGCACACTTTTTCACCTGCACCATTGTGAACTGGCTTCCCGTGTTCACGCGCCCCGCGACGGTCGATATCGTTCTCGATAGCTTTCGCTATCTTCAGTCGGAACGGGGATTGAACATCTATGGCTATGTCATTCTGGAGAATCACCTGCACATGATCGCCGCGTCGGAGGACATAGGACACGACGTGGCGAACTTCAAATCCTACACGGCGAAGCAGATCGTAAAGTGTCTCCGGGAGCTTCGCGCGAACACGATCTTGAAGCAGATGAAGTTCTGCAAGAAGCGGGGCAAGGATGATCGGGATTTCCAGGTTTGGCAGGAGGGGTCCCATCCGCAGGAGATTCTGAGCTGGGACATGATGCGGCAGAAGCTGGATTATATCCACAACAACCCGGAGCAGCGGGGTTATGTGGACTTGCCGGAGCACTGGCGTTATTCGAGTGCGCGGAATTATTTGGGGGAGTCGGGGTTGATCGAAGTGTGCAAAGACTGGGGGTGACAGTGGTGTGTGAAGTGGGCACCCGCAGGCTTGTTCCGCCGAGCGGAACGGTATGCATTCCCACGGAGGACCGTGGGAACGAGTGTGTGCCGCCAGCCTCGTCGTTGAGACTGGCGGCATTGACTGGATTCAGATCTTTTCCATTTTCCTGGATTTTGCAGACTTGCACGCGGCAACGGTCACTTCGGTGGCGCGGAGGCCATCCAACCCCGTGACGCTCGGCTCGATCTTTTCGTCGACGGCGTTGACGAAGTCCAGCACCAGGCCCAGGTCCGGGTTGTCACCATAGGAGGCCCAGGTGTGGCGCATGGTGGCGTCGTTGAAGACGTTGACCTTCTGGTTGAAAGCATCCACGTTGAGCACGCCCTTGGTGCCGATGAATTCCATGGTGACGTCGCCCCAGGTCGGGAAACTCTTGGAGCGGCTCCAGCTTGCGATGTGGGAGACCTGGATGCCGCCTTCCATTTCGAGGTTGAGCATGCCCAGGTCGTCAGTCTTGATCTCCTTCTTGTGGAGGAGGTTGCCGTTCTCGCAATAGACCTTGGTGAACTCCTTGTCCAGCATCCAGCGGAGGGCGTCGGCCACGTGGACGGTGTGATCCATGGTGGCGCCGCCGCCAGCGAGCTTTTCATCGACAAACCAGCCAAAGGGGCACTGGCCATTGTTGGTGCACGCGATGGCGAGGATGTTGCCAAGGGCGCCGGACTGGATCTGGGCGCGCGCTTCGATGAGGGTCGGGGCGAAGCGGCAGGGAAAGGCCGTGCCGAGGCCGACGCCGGCCTTCTTGCACAGGGCGACCATTTCCTTCGCCTCTTTCACCGTGGGGGCCAGGGGCTTTTCGCAAAGGATCCACTTCCCGGCCTTCGCGGCGGCCTCCACCATCGCGCGGTGCTTCACGTTCTCCGAGCAGATGATGACGCCGTCCATATCACCCGCCAGGAACTTGTCCAGGCTGGCGGTGAACTTCGTGTTGAATTCCTTCGCCATCGCCTTGCCGCGCTTCGCGTCGTCGTCCCAAATCCCGGCGAGTTCGGCCTCGGGCAGGGCGTTGAGGCAGGCCGCGTAGCTGAAGGCGTGCATGTGGGCGAAACTCATTATGCCAATTTTAGCCATGATCTCTGGTCCTTCTTATAACTTGACCGGCTGGCCGGTGGCGTTGGATTTCAATGCGGCTTCGGCCATCTTGACGGCCATCATGCCGTCCTCCGGCGTGACGCGGGGCGTACGTCCATCTTGTACCCAGGCGATGAAGTCTTCCCATTCCCGCTGGTAGGGGCTCTCGGCCACCGGGCTGCTGGGTACCACCATGCTGGGTCCCGCTTCCGTCTGGCGCAGCATGGAGCCGATCGGGGCCTCCTTGCTGTCGTACTGAATCATGCCGCCGCTGCCGCAGATCTCCGCCTTCACCTGGAAGCCGCTGGGGTGGGCCCAGGTGCCGAGGATGGTGGCGATCATGCCGTTTTTCAGGCGGATATTGCTCTGGGAATAATCGATGCACAAGGGTTCGTTCTTCATCAGCGCCTGACAGAAAATCCGCTCCGGCTCGCCGAAGACGTAGCGCACCCAGTCCATGTCGTGGATCGCGCAGTCGAAGGTCACGCCGCCGCTGCCCTTGTAGTCGGCGAACCAGCTCTTCGGGCCGCCGGGGAAGAGTCCGCCGCGGTAGATCTTCACATAGCCCGGCTCGCCGATGGCGCCGGCTTCCACCTGGGCCTTCATGGCCTCGAATTCGTGGAAGTAGCGCACCACGTGGCCGACAAAAAGCTTCACCTTGGCTTTCTTCGCCGCCGCAATGGCCTTCTTGCAGTCCGCCGTAGTGCGGCAGAGAGGCTTCTCGCAGAAGATGTGCTTGCCCGCCGCCGCCGCCGCCTCGATGAACATGAGGTGGGTCATGGTGGGCGTCGCAATGGCTACGCAGTCGATTTCCGGGCTGGCGGCAGCCTTCAGGCCGTCGGTCACGGCCTTGGCGCCGTATTTTGCCGCGAGGGCCTCGGCCGCTTCCTTCGATTTGTCGGCGCAGAGGACAATCTTGAGGCCGCAATTGACAGCCATCTGGGCGTGTACGCGCCCCATGCCACTACACCCGATGATGGCGACGTTCATGGACGCCCGCACACCGGTGGATGCTTGTTGGTTTCTGTTTGCAAACATGGGTCTGTTGGTCTCCAGCCGTAATTCTGCAGAAAAATTGCGTCGTCCGATTCAATGTGAAGTGTGCGCACTTCTAAGGCGACGCAACAAGGATAGCACAGGCCAAAATAGATCTTGGAATGAATGGCGAACGCGAGTCTTGGGTGATCAGTGGGGGGTAGACTATCCCTATTCCCTGAACTTGAAACATGAAGCGCAAAGACGACAAACTGCGCGTGCGGCCAAAGACCAACGCCCCGACGCATGGCGTGAACGTGAATGTGGAGCACAAGATAATGCCGATCGGCAATTCAGACGATTTCCACGCGGGTTTATTTCAGGAGTTGCGAAAACTGCCTGCCGAGACCGAATGGGTGGAGTTCAAGCATAACAACGCCAATTCGGAGGAGATTGGCCAGTACGTCTCTGCCTTGGCGAATTCAGCCGCGCTTGTCGGGAAGTCCAAGGCCTATTTGCTCTGGGGTGTGGATGACCATTCACACGCTATCCTGGGCACCAGCTTTCGCCCATTCGAGGCCAAAGTCGGAAATGAGGCGCTTGAGAATTGGTTGCTTCGATTGCTGAACCCGCAGATCCACTGCCGGTTCTTCGAGTTGCGCATTGACGAATGTCCCGTCGTGCTTCTCGAAATCGAGGCGGCATGCCGACAACCCGTTCAATTCTCGGGTGAGGAATTTGTCCGAGTGGGAAGCTATAAGAAGAAGTTAAGGGCCCATCCTGAACGTGAACGTGAGCTCTGGCGGATATTTGAGAATACTCGCTTTGAATCCAGGGTCGCCAACAGAGGCATTCCCGGCACTGGAGTGCTCCGCCTCTTGGATTTTCAAGCGTACTTCAAGCTCCTGAATCTTTCGGAACCGAAGGCACCGGAACTCATTCTTGCCGCGCTCGAATCGGACGGCATGATCGCACGTGACGGCGCCGGGCGATGGAATATCTCGAATCTCGGGGCCATACTCTTTGCCCGTCGCCTGAGCGACTTCGGCACCCTTTCACGGAAGGCGGTCCGCGTCATAGTTTACCGCGGAAAAGGACGTCGGGAAGCCATTCGCGAGCAATGCGGATCCAAGGGCTATGCGAACGGTTTTGAGGGACTTATTGGTTTCGTGAACAACCTTCTCCCCGCCAACGAAGTTGTCGAGAAGGCGTTGCGGAAGAACGTGACCATGTATCCAGAAATTGCGGTCCGTGAACTGGTGGCAAACGCATTAATCCATCAAGATTTTCTGATAACCGGGGCTGGTCCCATGATAGAGATTTTTGATGACCGGCTGGAGATCACAAACCCTGGCGCTCCGCTTGTTGAGACCATTCGATTTCTCGACACACCGCCTCGTTCTCGAAACGAGGCGCTCGCCGCTTATATGCGGCGTGTCGGAGTGTGTGAAGAACGTGGCAGCGGAGTGGATAAGGTAGTCTCCGAAACGGAGCTCTACCAATTGCCTGCTCCTGTCTTTGAATCGCCGGGTGAGAATACGCGCTCGATACTCTTTTCGCATCGTTCTCTAAACGACATGAATGGCGAGGATCGCGTTCGGGCATGCTACCTTCACGCATGCCTGAAATGGGTAACGAGAGAGGAGATGACAAACACAACCCTTCGAGAGCGATTTGGAATCGAGAAGAAGAACGCTGCCCAAGCATCGAAAATAATCAGAGACACGATTTCGAGTGGGTTGATTCGCCCCTTCGACGATTCAGTGGGAACGCGGGCGCTTCGGTACATCCCATTCTGGTCTTAGTGTCGGTTTTTATTTGTATTTAATTGGCCAGCCGAAGAATTGCTTGTTATGCTCCATAATAATTCAATATTTTCGAGGACAAAAACGTCCATAAGGTGTTTTATCGCAGTTGGTTGCAACCGAATTAAATTGCTTGATGGTTGCTTGATAACCAAGTCTTGGGCGAGCGTTCTCCAGGACAGACGGCATGGGCAACTTTGAAGGTCGTCCGCGTGCCACTGGAGGGCTGAAATTGCAAATTCCAGCACAGCTCGGAAAACTTGATTGCCACTGCGCTCGCGCCCGTTTCATGCTACACTAAGTCTGCTTCCGCTCACGGGGGTGGTCCCCGCGCGTGCAGGGGTTGAGCCTGCCCGAGCTATCATCCCCGCCGGCGGCCCGCTTATCCCCCGTTCATACTGCGTCGCCGGTGGACCCACCCGGAAGCCCGCGTTCACGCGAACTTGCCCCGCGCGGCGGGGTTGTGCCACGATTTTTTCCGGCACGCCCCGCCTGCGGACAGGGCACAAACCCTATCATGCCACACTACGACGAGAGAGGAAATCCCCCATGCTGACCCGCCTGCTGTTGCTATGCGCCATCGTTGGCGCACTCGCCGCCCCCGCCCTGGAGAGCGAGCTTATTTTCCCCATGGATCCCAAGCACAACCACGGGTCCAGCATCATCCAGACGCCGGAGGGCGACCTGATTGCGTGCTGGTTCCATGGATCGGGCGAGCGCAATTCCGACGACGTGCTGGTGCAGGGCGCGCGGAAGCGGGCCGGCTCGGATACCTGGAGCGAGCCCTTTCTCATGGCGGACACGCCGGACCTGCCCGACTGCAACCCGGTGCTCTTCATGGATCCCCGGGGCACGCTGTGGCTCTTCTGGATCGCCGTGCAGGACAACGAGTGGGGCGGCTCCCTGTTGAAGTATCGCACCTCCACCAACTACCAGGGCGACGGCCCGCCGGTCTGGGGCTGGCAGGACGTGATTCACACACGGCCGCTGAACCTCGAAACAAAGATGATAGCCACGCTGGACCAGATCAACACCGAGATGGGGCCGGTGATCGAGGGAATCCCCCGGGTGAAAGAGATGCTCCAGCAACTGCGCGAGACGGCGCCCATCAAGATTCACCAGCGCCTCGGCTGGATGACCCGCATCCACCCCATCATGACGAGCGAGAACCGGATCATGCTCGGGCTTTACTCCGATATCTGGAACTCGTCCATGGCCGTCTTCACGGAAGACTGGGGCCAGACCTGGACCAGCGGCGAGCCCATCATGACCATGCAACTGGGCAACATCCAGCCGGCTTTCGCAAAGCGCAAGAACGGCGAGATCGTGGCCTACATGCGCGATAACGGCCTCCCCAAGAAGATCCGCCAGGCGGTGTCCACAGACAGCGGCATGACCTGGGGACCGGTCACCGAGATGGACATTCCCAATCCCGGCTCATCGGTGGATGTGGTGGTGCTGGAAAACGGTCACTGGGTGCTCGTTTGCAACGATGTGGATGGTCGACACGTGGTCACGGTGTACCTGTCGGAAGACGAAGGAGTTACCTGGCCGGTTAAGCGCAAGCTGGAAGATTTCGCGCCGGAGGCAGGATCGGGGTCCTATTTTTCCATCATGCAGGCGAAGGACGGAAAAATTCACTGCACCTACTCCTATAAAGACGAGAAGACGCCCGGCTCCACCATCAAGCATGTGGCCTTTGAGGAAAGCTGGATTAAAGGCGAATAATCGCCATTTTCACGCGAATCGGGCCGGTCAGATCGCAATCTGATCGGCCCGATTTATCTTGACTCGCTGACCTGACACGCCCAAAAAGTGCAACGTCCCCTCCTAATATAAGGAGGGTTTTTACCATGAAGATGACGACACTCGCCCTGGGCGAGCTCTGGATGACCGCAGACGAAGCGGAATTGAACCGACAGTTCGTGCGGGGCGTGGGTAAGTTGCTGAAAGACCGGGGCGTGGCGGAGAATCCGCTGCTGGTGCTGCGGCTGAGCGACATTGTGGTGTCGTGGCTGCTGGCGCGGCGGATGGAAGACGGGCTGGGCCCCGGAGAAGACGGCGAGGCGCCGAAAACCACCTCGGCCCAGGCCGAGGCCGTCGGCAAGAGCCGGGAGCGGCTGCGCAAGGCGATCAAGGAGCTGGAAGAGTATTGCGAGCGCGCCGGCACCCCCATTGATCGGGGCATCGCCGACCTGATGAAACCCGTCATCCAGCAGATTCAGGGAACGAGCCCCTTCTTCGCGGAGGCGGGGTGAAATCGGTCGGGGCGCTTGCAACCGTGCGGCGCGGTGTGACATAAATTGCGGTATGAAACACCTCTCCGCCATCCTTATCCTTGTCATGTTGCTGGCAGGCTGCGCCTCCACCCCGAAACCGAAGGGCGAGCCGGTGACCCGCGACATGCTCGTCACGGGCTACTGCAAGTGCGGCAAGTGCACCAACTGGAAACACACCCTGTTCCTCCGCCGTACCGTGGTGAAAGACGGGGCCAACGAAGGCAAGAAGAAGGACGTGGGCAAGACCGCGAGCGGAAAAAAGGCCAAAGTGGGTACCATCGCGGCCGACACCAGCAAGTACCCCATGGGCACGCAGATGTACATTCCTGGCTATGGCTACGGCACGGTGGAAGACCGGGGCGGCGCGATCAAGGGCGACCATATCGATCTCTTCTTCAAGAGCCACAAGGCCGCGCTCAAGTGGGGCAAGCAGCAAAAGCAGGTGCAGGTTTGGTTGAAGTGAATTACGAATTGAATTACGAATTATGAATGCTGCTCAACCGTTTTTTTTGTCTCCACCATCAATGCGCAATTCTCAATTCGTAATTCATAATTCTCAATTCAGACATGTTCCCCGAGAAAGGCCACGGTAAGCTCCGCGAGAGTCTGGCCCTCGAAGAGACCCTCCCACGCGCCATGGGCCTCGCCGGAGATGGGGTAGTAGGCCACGGGGATGCCATTCTCCACGCAGGCATTGCGGATATCCAGCGCGGGTCCAAGCGCCAGGCCCACGGTGAAATCCTGGGCACCGTGGAAGATCATCACGGGCGGATCGCTCGGATCGAAAGCGTCGATCACCGGCGCGGCGCTTCCCCAGCAATCCACAATCGCGGAAACGCGGGCGCTGGTGCCGGGGTTGTTCTCCGGGGGCACCGTGAAGCCGGGACCGTCATTCGCAAAAGATTCGTCGGTCGTGAGCCCGGCGGCCAGGGCCGCGAAGGCGCCCGCCGATTCGCCCCAGACGGCGATGCGGTCCGGATCCACCCGCAGCGCGCTCGCGTTGGCGCGGATATAGCGTAGCGCCACCTTCGCATCCACGAAAGAAGCGTGCATCGCCTCGCGCAGGTCCAGGGCCTCAAACAGGGGCGAGTTGCTGTCCGGCTCCCAATCCTGCGGCGCGGGGGGATTGTCGCCCTTCAGGCGATAGTCGATCAGAAAGCAGGCATAGCCCGCCAGGGCCAGGGCGTCCGCCTGGCGGATGAGCTTTTCGTCTTCCTTGCTGCCTTTCTCAAAGCTGCCGCCGTGGATCATGAGGACGGCGGGACGATTCTCCTCCGTGCCTTCCTTTTCGATCAGGTCGTAGCGCAGATCGGCCAGGGTATAAATGCCGGCCTCGTTGCTCTCCACGTTGCCTTTGCCATAGACCAGATCGGGCGTGCGGATCACCCCGGGGGAAAGGAGGGGCGGACAGCCGCTCAACAGGGCGGCGGAAAGACACAAGACGGCGACCGGCAGGCAATGGGACAGACGCATGATGATACTCCTGAAGAAAATTCCTTCACGGATTATACGGCACGGAAGCGCGCCGGGGCGAACGACAGCATAAGAAGGCAAACAGGCACTGTGAACCAATCAGGAGCATCCACCATGCATCTCCTTCCCCATATCGATACCCTCGTCCAGCGCGGGATTTCGCCCGAGTCCGCGCGGAACTGGCTCTTTCTCCAGGATCGCGCCGCCTTTGCGGAGCACCTCTTCCATGATCGCGCGGGCACGCCCTGGCGTGTGCGGGACTATCAGCGGGGCTCGCTCAACTCGCAGGCGGCGCGCAAGGTCCATTGCGACGGGCGCGACGTGGGCAAGACCACGGAAATCGAGGCCATCGCCGCGTGGGCCATGGTGGCGTGCCCGGATTCCGAGATGCTCATCGCGACCCAGACGGAGAACCAGCTTTTTCCGCTGATGAACCGGCTCGTACGGCGCTTTCAGGGCACGCCCGAGCTCGCGCCCTCGCTGGTCGAAATGAAGCGTTCGCCATCGTGGTTCTTCCGCTTCTCCAATGGATTCGTGCTGTGGGGGCGCATCGCCGGGCCGCGCGGCACGAACTTCCAGGGCATGCACGTGGACTGGCAAATCGTGGACGAGGCCCAGGAAATGACCGACGCGTCGTGGGGCGAACTCTATCAGGCGCTGAATGGAGGCGGACGGCGCTGGGTCTACGGTGTGCCCAATGGACTGCGCAACAGCTTCTACCGCATGAGCCAGATGCCCGATGCGGAGCAATACAACTGGCCCAGTTCAATGAATCCGAACTTCGATGCGGCGAAAGACGCCGAGCTGGCGCTGCTCTACGGTGGACGCAACACGCCGGGCTATATCCACCGGGTCCTGGGTCAGCACGGCGCGCCCATGCATGCCGTGTTCTCGCTGGACGAATATCTTCAGTGCGTGGACGATAGTATAGATTTCGAAAACATCAGCTTGATGGAAGACGACCCTTTCGACGGGCCGGGCTTCGTGGCGCGGGGCGACTATTATCTCGGTTGCGATCTGGGTTATGCGCGGGACCCCTCGGAGTTCGTGGTGTATCGCAGCGAGCCGCCCTATATTGTCAACGTGCTGCGCCTCCACCTCGAGGGCGTGAATTATGCGCGGCAGCAGCAGATCATCCAGTCGCTGGACGCGGCTTACGATTTTCGCGGCGTGGGGATCGACGCGGGCAACAGCGGTCGCGCCGTGGCCCACCAGCTCATGGCCCTGGGGGAGGACTGGTGTGAGAAAATCCAAGCCTTTGAGTTTGGCGGCAGCATGGAGCTGCAACCGATGCCCGACGGCAACCTCGTGCGGCGGCGCGTGAAAGAGTTCATGACCGAGCTGCTGCAACGGCGCATGAACGAAGGGACCATTCGTTTTCCACCCATTGCGGATCGAGAATCCCAGTACGCCTCCCACACCTACGGCGTGGGAACGTCGGGCCAGATTGTGTACGAGAAGGGCAATGACCACATCATCGACGCGGACCGCTGCGCGCTTCTGCGGCACTACCGTGATCAACTGGAAGAGAGCACGCCGGTTCGTCTGGGAATTGGCGTGGCAGGGTTCTAAGCGGGATGCGGGAAGGGTGAGAGAGGGAAGAGTTGCGATGGTGATTATGCAATCGCGTATCTGGATCGCTTTACGGTCGGGATGCACATCACGTCGCCATCAGCCATTGGCCCGCTGCGGACTGGTCGGCGCCGGGTTGAGTGCATTTCCGGCTACACCGGAGACGTGATCGCTCTCGTGTGCGCAACCCCGGCGCGGCGAACTTCCATAAGCCCATTGAACCGGGAAGCTGCTGGAATACGTGCGCCAGTTCTTCCTCCGTCAGGCCCAAAGACAACGGTCCACTCAGGGCGCGCGACGTAGCGCCAGGTGCGCCACGGTCTTGCCGTCCACCTGTACCGGCAGCCCGGCGCGGAGAGCTTCACCGGACATGGCGTTGCCGTCCACGGTGAACGATTCCTCCTCCTTTACGGTGAACCATTCGGGGAACTGGTTGAGGCGGGGGTAGTCCGTGGGCATCTTGAAGTACTCCGCGTGTCGCGGCACGTCGAAGCGGATCTTGCCGGACCAGGGCCAGTCGGCGGAGACGGCGATCTGGAGGCCGCCCGCTCCGTCGGGCACGGCGCCGATGCGCAGATCGTTGCGCCAGGGTTCGAGGTAGCAGCCCTGGGTTTTCCACAGCGCCCACATGAGGGCCGTCCGCGCAAAATTGCCATCACCGTGCCACCCTGCGACGACGCCCGTGTCACGCTGCTTGGCGAGGAGGCGCGTGGCCATGTAATCGGCCCATTCGGCGGCGGCGGGGTCGGGAAGGCGGTTCATGAGGTTGATCCCGCCTTCCAGGGAGTCGGCGATGCCATCAGCGATGTCGCCCTCCCAGGGAAAGTCCTTGTTCGCCATGAGATTCCGCAGCGCGAAGGCCACCGCCTCGCGATAACGCGGCACGTTATCGATCTGGTCCACCACGAGAAAGGCGTTGTAGTTGTAGCCCCAGTTATCCGTCCGGTCCTGGTCGAGGATCTTGCCGTCGCGGGGATCGATCTTGTTGTAAAGCAGGCCGTTCTCATCGCGGCCGACGTCGAGGATGCGATCGAGGATTCGGTGCATGGCGGGCTTCCACCGCGCGTGGCGCTCGGGATCCTGCTGCGCGGCGATGTAGTAGGCTTCCGAGAGGCCGCTGATGACCTCGCAACCGTGATCGTCCAGGCGCAGCTCGGGGGCATCCACGGGCGAGTGGTATTCGAAGAAATAGGCCGCAAGTTGAAAGGCGTGGTCGCGATAGGCCGAGTTGCCCGTCATCCAATAGGCGCGCGAATAGCCCTGCATGAGATCGCCGCTCACTTCGTGTGAGGTAGAGGGCAGCTTGCCCACTTCGGAGTCGATCGTGGCGTGTTCCCAGATGCCGTCCAGCAGGCCCAGCATGCGGTCCGTCCAGGGACTCGGCCCGAGGAGTTCGTTGAGCGGCAGGAGGCCGTCCTTCACATACTCGCTCGCGCCGAAGATGATGGCGGCCACGTCGGGCGTGTCCGTGCGAAAAGCCTGGGTGGCGAAGAGGAAATCATCGGGCAATACGCCCACGCGATTCGCCACGCGCTGCTCCGTCGCCAGGATGGCGTGCATGGGTCCGTCGAATACGGCGCGGTTGGTGAACCATGTCGAGAGGACCATGAAAGGATAGTTGTCCGCCGCCGCGTCCTTCGCGTTCCAGTAGAAATCCTGCGTGAGGTTGCGGGGAATCAGGCCAGAAGCGGGGTCTGCGTGCTGCAGCCAACCCTCCACAAAGCGGGAGCAGGCGAGAAAAGCTTTGCGCGCCTGCTCGCCATTGCGCTCGGCGTCCTGGGTGGGATCGGCGAAGAGGGACGTACTGACGAGCATGAAAAAGCACAAGAAAGACATGGCGCGCATGGCGGCCTCCTTTCCCGGGGGAGGGGTGTCCGGTTCCCCCCCGGACTGGGGTTAATGGTGGCACAGGGGGGCGACGGGAGGCAAGAATCCTTATTTGCGCCTTAGCGTTCAACAGAAACATTCTCACGCAAAGCCGCTAAGGCGCAAAGAGGGGAAGGAAGAGAAGGGGCTATGGCAATTGGCGGCTTTCAAAGTGGCCACGGTCAAGCGTGGCTAAGCTTTAGACGGCATCGGTTTGAGTTGGTCGCTGACAAAGTTGAGATCGTATTGGGTCCTGAAGTCTGCTCGATGACGGTGATCAATTGCGGTGACTCGGCGAGCGGTTTACCCCTGCTATGGAACTCACTGAGGGGACTGGGTTCAGAAGTGCCCGTGCGAATTTTTCCTTTGCGCCCTAGCGCCTTTGCGTGAGATTATTTTTGTTTCATCCAGTCACGCAAACGCGCAGGGGCGCTTCGTGCGTGGTGGTTTTCAACATTGCCCCCAACCGGGCGGCAGAGGAGCAGCGCAATGACTGAGAACGAGATTTCGAAGCACGTGGTGGATGCGGCATACACGGTGCATGTGGCGCTGGGGCCTGGGCTGCTGGAGTCGGTATATGAAACGGTGTTGTGCCACGAATTGCGCAAGCGGGGACTGAAGGTGGAGCGGCAGGTGGCCGTGCCGGTGGTTTATGACGGACTCCATTTTGAGGAGGGATTTCGGGCGGACGTGGTGGTGGAGGATAAGGTGGTGCTCGAATTGAAATCGGTGGAGAGCGTAGCTCCAGTACACAAGAAACAAACACTCACCTATATTCGGCTGATGGACAAGCGACTGGGGTTGTTGCTCAATTTTGGCGCCGCATTGATGAAAGACGGCATCTGGCGGATTGTGAACGGGCTGGAGGAGTAAGAATCTTTGCGCCACTGCGTCTTTGCGTGACGGATCTATTTGGTCTCACGCAAAGGCGCAAAGGCGCTAAGGCGCAAAGGAGGGGAGCAATGGAGTTGAGTGTAGGAGTTGAGGAGGAATACACTGGATCGGAATCTGGTGCGGGCAAATTGAGAGTTTTTCACCGGAAGGCAGATGATGGGCGAGAAGAGTCGATTTATTGAAGAAGACCTTGCGAAGGATATGCTGCACCATCTGACGAAGTCGCTAAGTGGCGCTGAGCCTGCGGTGTCCCTCTCCATTTCGGGCTTCGGCGTGCATTGGCACATCGACGCATCGGCGGGCGCACGCACCTGCCACATCAATTGCTTCAATTATGTAGCGGATGGTCTACGGCGTGTAAAGCGTATGCGAAAACGTGAGGCCAGTCGTTTTAGCTTCCGTGATATTTCAAGGAAGTATCCGGGCGCGGAATTTCTTATCGTCTTTCGTGATGTGAGCGACAGGGCCTGCGAGGAGAGGACTTCCGAACGCGATCCCGAGGGGCGATTCTACACCTCGAAAGCCGTCGTGGCCTGTATTCGGCGTTGGGTGCTTGATGTCGCAACGAAGGATGATCTCTACGAGGCGTTTCCTTGTGTCGATATACGAAAACGCGCATTATTAGAGCTCGTAGGTTACGTCACCAGCTATTGCGCACTACACGGTATTTCAATGCGAATCGAGATTGAACCGGGTAAGTTTGGGGACGGCGGCGAGGTTCGCATTGAGGGCACGGGGCGTTTGCTTAGAATCGATGCTTCGCGAATGCCGGAGGACAGATGTTTTCGCTGCACCGTAGAGCTGAGGAATACAGTCGTCGGAAGCGTGAAGGCGGCCTCATTCCCTGAAATCGCTAAAGCAGCGCAAGTGTGGATCGTGGAAGAAGCGTCCGTAACGGGAATTGGGTCGGCAGTCCCTCAATTGACGATTCATCCTTACGCGGACTTTTTCGAGCGCGGTGACTACGCTGGTTGGCACTGGAATCGCGAGATCCATTGGGCGCGAGAAGACCGAAAGTCCTGCGAGAGCCAATATATGGCATGTTACCTGCCACTCTTGGAGCTACTTGGGGCGGATCCGGTCACGCGCCGTTTCTTTACGTTCACGAGCATGGGCAGACTCGCTTTCAGTCGTTGCTCCGAGTATCCCTATGCGACGGCGGGCATGCCCTGGGTGTGGGCAGACAGATCGGCGTACCCAAAACCGTTGGGATACAGTGCCGGGCACGATAGACACTGCAGCACTTGTGAGGTCGAGGGCGATGCCGGTGTGGTCTTCCAGTTCCTGAAACGATACCTTGCGAATGTCTGGGAATCGGGCGTCTATGGGGAGCTGGTGCACGCGCTCATCGAACCCGCGAATTACATCCTTACGGAGCAGGGCAGTGCTCTCGGCGTGCTTCAGGGGGAGGCGCGTGATGTGGCATTTGCACGCGCGGTGGAAGGAGGAAGGACATGCACTCTCATGTTCGCAAAAGACAAAGAGCCGTCAATTTTTCTGGTTACTTTCGATCGGGAGAGTGGCAAGCCGATGGGGCACGCTTACTGCCACAGGATGATTCAGGTGGTTGCGTTGATGCGCCGATGGTTGGAATTCCATCAGGAGCCGGATTCTTTTATGGCGTTGGCGGACGAGTTCATGGTGTACGGCGATTGAATGACTAACGCGTAGCATCGTCTGTAGCTCTTTGCGCCTCTGCGTCTTTGCGTGCCCGAACTTCTGGAGTTCACGCCATGACGCTATCGCAAAAGGGAAGAGCGCTAATTGCTTACAGCCTCATAGGTGAGTATTCCGGCGACTGGTGCGGTGGCTAAGGTAATGCTGATATCGGCGTTGCCGCTCTCATTTGCGGTGATGCGCGTCACGTCCCCGGAGTCCGCGTTGGCCAATTTGTACTCCGTCCCAGGCGTCAATCCGTGCAGCGTACAAGTCAGTGTACCCTCCTTGCAATCCTGCCGTCGGAAGGCCTGCACGGCCCCTTGGTCTCTTTCCGGGTCATGATATTGCCAAGCCATCCAAGCGTCGTTTTGCGTCGTGTACGGCGTGAGAGGGTAGAAGTCCTTGCGCGAGAGGGGGGCGATGGCCTTGCACTCTTCCAGGGCCTTGCGGGCGGCGTCCCATACGGCCGGGTCTTTGGAGAAATAGTCCACGGCGAAGGTGAAGTGGGACCCGTAGCCGGAGCGGCATTCGTATGGGCCGGTGCTGGCGGCGCCGATGCCGGTGATGGGGAGCCATTGGGCGAGGCCGTAGGTGTGGCATTGCTGGCCGGTCGGGTCCCAGAGGTAGTCGGAGCGGGTGAGGATGAGGGCGCGCTTGAGCATTTCCAGGTCGATGCGCCGTCCGCCGCTGGCGCAGGTGTCGAGGAGGAGCTGGGGGTGCTGCGCGCGGAGGGTGTCGAAGTATTGATAGAGGGCGGTCACGTACTTGATCTCGTTGATGCCCTGGCGATCGGGCGCTTCGTTGGCGCGCCAGTAGTAGGAGGGGTACATGTTGAAATCGTTGCGGTAGGCGTCGATGCCGACCTCGGTGATGGCGTCGGAGACGGTCTTCGTGACCCATTTCGCGGCATCGGGCCTGCCGAGGTCGAGGAGGTGGAATTTGTCGTTGTACTGATACATCAGATCGGCGGGGAAGTCGCTGGGCGGCTGGATGAGCCAATCGTGGTGCTCGTTGAAGAGGAAGGTGTCGGTCATGACGCGCTCCGGCTCGAACCAGAGGAGGAACTTCAGACCCGCCTCGTGGGCCGCGTCGGCCACGGGCTTCATCCCATTGGGGAAGCGCTCGGGATCGGGGGTGAAGTTCCCCACGCCCCGGGCCCAGTTTTTCTGCGGGGACACGAACCAGCCCGCGTCGATCCAGAAGTGGTCCACGGGAAGCTTCTGCGCCGCGATGTTGCGGATGGCCTCGACACAATTCGCCTCGGTCGTGCCTTCGAAGGGGATGACGGCGTGGGGCGACGCGGCCAACAGGGGTGCGGCAGGCGCGCCGTCGTATTGGGGCACGATGTGCTCCAGGAGGAGCCTGCGGAATTTGTTCTGGCCCACCATACGGTCCGTGCCGGTCCAGGGCATGAGGAGGACGGACGGCGTGCGCACCGATTCGCCCGGAAGGAGCTTGAAATGGGCCTGCTCGAAGCCCGCCTGAATCTGGACGCCCGCGTCGGTGCGGTTGAATGACGCTGTCCATTGTCCCGTCCAGCCAATGGCGACCATCAGTCCGCCGTCGGGCCCGGCGAGGTTGAAGAAGGGCAGAACGCCGTCCGAGGAGCGTCCGCCGAAGGGCGTGAAGACGGCGGGCGTACCGGATTCCAGGGGCGTGGACTTCGGCTGGAAGTCCGTGATGATGGCGTGGCTGCCCTCGGCGTGGTGGAGGGTGATGGGGGCGGCCCCGGCGTCCTTCCAGGCAAAATCGGCCACGTGGATGTTTTCGAGGATGGGCGTGTCCGCGCTGCCGTGGTTGGTGAGGTGGAGCACCCACTCGATGGCGTCGAAGTCGGTATAGCGCGTGATCTCAAGGCGCACTTCCAGGCCCGTCGCAGGGTCGGTCCACTGGGTGCTTCGCTGCTGGCGGTCGGCCGGGAGATCCGCGTTGGCTTTGTGAGCAACAACCCAGGTGTCGGGGAAGGTGCCGGCGTGGGTTTCGCCGCCGTAAGTCACGGAGAAGGGGGCGGTACTCTTGCCAGGGAAGTCATTCAGATCCGTTGCGTGGGACGAACTGGCTACCATGCAGAGCGTCGCGACGAGGTGAAAGAGGTCTCGAAACATGGGAAGGCTCCAAAGGGTGATATGGTGCGCGGTGTTATCGGAATTTGCCGCGAAAAAACGCACATTGCACAAAGAGTAGCATCTTTGGCGTATGACAGTCTGCTTCAATAGCGTTTCCGCGAATTTCCGTACCTTCTTCCTGCGGTCGAGGATAAGAGTTGACCACGGAAGGGCACGGAAATACACGGAAGGGGGTCCGTTCGAATATGACTGGCCGCGGCAACTGGCGACGTCCCATCGCTACGCCAGTAACCAACTGAGCAACTACACGCTGTCAGTTTCACTATCGAGGGCATTTAGAGCGGCTTGCAGGGCCACTACGACGTTGATGTTGTCATTCTGATGTGCCACAAGCCGCCGTCTTATTTCCGGGGTTGAAGCGGGATCGGCAAGGGCGGCGAGGGCATGCCCGGCGGCTTGCCGGACCGCGACGTGGGGGTCGTCAAGCATGGGCAGCAACCTTGCCGAAATGCTCGGATTCCCAGAACGACCGAGCACCTTACATGCCGTTTCGCGAAGGAAATGGTCGTTGGATTCAAGCCGTCCAACCATTTCTTTGTACAAATCGGGATCTTGGCGCGATAGTAGTGCTTCGCAGACGTCGGCCCCAAGGCCCCTGTGGGATAATGTGTCCAACGTATCCAATAGTACCCGCAGGGGGGTGTCTGGACGCTTGACCAGCGCCTGGGCAGCGCGAAGTCTGACGTCTGGGTTCGCCGAGTTGTAGAGGGCGAGCCAATTGGCAAGCGGAGAGCGAGAGGCTTTGGCACTGGTCGGTCGCATGCGCCAAGAACAACCCTGTGCCAATAGACGCATCGCCGTCCGCATGGACCTCATCCCGCGATGCCCGTTACCACAGTGTGGGCTTGCTTGGCGCGGCTGGGCTTGTGCGTGACTTTGATTTCGACGTTGAGGTCCAGAGCGTTCAGGCAGCGCAACAGTCGCTCCATGGTAAAGCCTTTGAGCTTGCCGTGAATGATTGCGGAGACCTTGGCCTGGTCGACGCCCATGAGTTCGCCCGCCTCACGTTGGCTGATGCCTTTGGATTCGATGGCATCCTGAATGTACATAGCCAACATGGATTTCGCCATGGCTTGGTCCGGATTTCGTACGCCAAAGTCACGAAACGGATTCTCGGTGCATTTGAACTCCTTGATCGTCTCTTCTGCGGCCATATCGTTAATTCCAACATGAGTTTCGTTACTCAGAAAACTGAGTTGAATTCGTACACTCGAAAACCCATACACTCGCTACGGTCAGAGTCCTTTATGCTTTCTCCAGCCACTCGACATCCGCAAGGTCCTGCTTTCTACCCGATGCACGTTTGTTCTGAATCAAATAGGCTTTCGATAGCACCGTGACGGGAACTCCGGCGAATGTGGCAAGCACACGAGCATCCCAAGCTTCGTCAAATGTCACCCCATCGATCCGAGTCAGTATATCAATGCGCAGCGGTTCCACGCCGATCTGAAATGTGATGCCCGGTTCTGAAAGGTCGGACTCGCTCAGGTCGAGCAACGGCGCGCCGAAACTTCGCAGGGCCTTCAATACACGCCGTGCGTTGGCTGGATCAGTACGCACCCATACATCGAGGTCTTTGGTGGCCCGGATATGCCCGTGGGCGGCCAGTGCATGGGCTCCCACGACGAGGTACTCAACGCTCTGGGCGTTGAATTCGGACAACAGATCGCTGAAGTCTTGGTTCACCATCAATGCCCCCGTTCCAGGCCAGACAAGCCAGCGTCAATGTCCATACAGCTTCCATGCGTTCCCCCGGTGTTGAGGGGGCTGGCTGCGGCTCGTCCTGCGGCGTTGCGCCGGGGCGAATTACCCGGCTGGTGCAGATTCGATTGGTTGGGATTGAGGTCATTGCGTGTTGCTATCCTTCATTGAATACACTCGGGCCTGGCGTTAACCACAGTCGATCCCGCACGCCATTGTACACCTTTTTCTCACCATTTTGCGCAACAGAAAAACCCCATCCAGTCCTATGGCAACCGCAGCAAATTCGGCTTCGACCACCGAATCTTCGAGGCCCAGACCGCGCCGGTGGCGCCGTGTTTTTCCGGCTCACCGGACTTGTGCATGCCTTCGGCGTCGGTGATCCAGGTCTCGTGCGGGTTGACGGTGACCACGCCGAAATTGCCGAGCATGGCGCCGCGTTCCGGGATGACGATTTGTTCCGTGGCGCGAATCAGGCACATGCGTTCGGTGTCCACCTGGCTCATGAACAGGGGCGCGCGGTGGCGCAGGATGTGGTCGTTGTTCGCGCCTTTGCGCGTGTAGACGAGGAACAGCGCGTCGCTGTGGGTGACCCAGTGGGCCTGGGTGTTGTAGCTGCCGATCTCTTCGCCATCGTCGAAGGTCCAGGGGCGGATGGGCTCGAAGTTGAGGCCGTCCCCGCCGCGAGAAACGTAGGCGCGATCGTCGTTGCGCAGCGTGAGGTAGTACTTCCCCCGGAAGCGCGTGAGCGACGGTTCGTACGCGCCGCGCGGCGTCTCGACACGCAGTGGCGCACCATGTTCTATATAAGTCATGGCGTTGCCATCGAAACGAAGCCGCATCACGGCGCTTGCGTAGACGTTGCTTCCCCTCTCCTTGAAGTAGAATGGAACGAGCAGGTCGCCGCTGTCGTCCACCAGCCACTGTCCGCAGCCGTTGCCGCTGTTATAGAACTCGGGCACATCGGGCATGTTGATCGTCTGCCACGCGCGCCAGGTGCCCGCCTCGGCGTCATAGACCGACCACGCCGTTTCGCGGGGGCGCGGGTCTTTCATCAGTTTGCCACCCTGGTAGCGCACGGTATGTCCAAAGCCGAGGAGCTTCCCGGTCTGCGGGTGCCAGCCGGGGGTGAAGTCACAAACACCGACCGTGGCTTGATCGTCTTCCCGGCGCATGGCGAGCGCCTCGACCACGACCGGCGGGGTCCACGAGCGCCCGAGGTCCACCGACTGGACCATGCTCAGGCCCGAGAAATAGTCCGAAACGTTGACCTGCCAGCGCTGCATCGTCAAGAGGACGGTGGGGTCGCCATTGGCATTGGGCAGGATGCCGGCGCGGGGGTGAAACCAGCACTTTTCCCCATCAAAATCCTCGATAACTGTAGTTAAATCAATGGTATAGGTCAGGCCATCGCTACCCGAAACGGCATGGGGGCCGGGCGACGGCAGCGGGCCAGCAGCGAGGAGGAGGAGGCAGGCAAGCACGGAGAAGGTGTTCATAGAGGCAGCTCCAAACCCGGTTCATACACCATTGGATGGTAGGCCGGGATGGCGCTCCGGGTCAACGGGAAACGACCGAGAAAAGAAAAGCTGCGTGAAACTTGACATGACCACCGCATAAAAGGGATAATACACGTCTTGCCCCGAAGTCCCCTGAACCTGCAGGCAAAGTTAATGCCCTTGGAAAGAACAAGGGTGTTGACAAAGCCAGCAAATTTTGCTATGCTTCTGGGCCGTTGTCTGGGCGGAGTTCTTCTGTCCGCACAATCCGTTTCCCAATGAGGAGTAGTCGTTTTGCCTACAATTAATCAACTGGTACGAAACTGTCGCAAGACGAAGGTTTCGAAGACAAAGTCACCGGCCCTGAAAGCTTGTCCGCAGGCTTCGGGGACATGCACTCGTGTCTACACCATGACGCCGAAGAAACCAAACTCGGCGTTGCGGAAAGTGGCCCGTGTGCGCCTGAAAAACGGCATGGAAGTGACTGTGTATATTCCGGGCATTGGCCATAACCTGCAGGAACACTCGCAGGTTATGATCCGTGGCGGCCGTGTGAAAGACCTTCCCGGCGTTCGCTATCACCTGATCCGTGGCGTTCTGGATTCCCAGGGCGACTGCGGCGGTACCGCGAGCGTCAAGATGGATGGTGGTAAAGAAATTCACGCTGGTCGCTGGGTTAGCCGCTCGAAATATGGCGTTAAAAGGCCCAAGCGATAATTTTCGTCTGTATTTACGAGTAGCTAGAAGCTAATGGAACGATAATAAAATGGCTCGACGGAGAGAAATTCAAAAACGGGAAATCCTGCCTGATCCGAAGTTTGGCAGCATCACGCTCAGCAAGTTCATCAATGCCGTAATGGTTGATGGCAAGAAGAGCGTGGCCGAATCCATCGTCTATGGCGCACTGGATTTGGTAAAGGCCAAACTGCCCTCGGAAGATCCTCTGTCTGTCTTCAACACGGCCATCGACAACGCGAAGCCCCTGCTTCACGTCAAGTCCCGCCGTGTTGGCGGTGCGACGTATCAGGTCCCTGTGGAGATCGCGCCCGCGACCCGCACGGCCATCGCATTCCGCTGGATGATCGAATTCTCCCGCAAGCGCGGCGAGAAGACGATGCGCGAGCGTCTCGCGGGTGAGCTTCTGGATGCCTACGGGCGTCAGGGTACCACCATCAAGCGGAAAGAAGATACGCACCGTATGGCGGAAGCCAACAAAGCGTTTGCCCATTTCCGATTCTAGTTTCGTGGTTCGAGGTTGCGCCGTGTCCTTGTGACATGTCGTCCGACCCGGGCCCTCGTAGGAGAATTGCCAGTCTTGCGCCCTGTCTTTCCGTAGGCGGGGTGACGGGCTGTGTTGTGTGTGCCTGACGCCCGGTATGGGCGTATTCAGGGTTTGCGCAGACAGATGCGCAGCGCACACGAGGCGTTTTACAGCTAATTTAAGAGGAATATATTGTGGCTCGTTCACTTCCCCTGGACAAAGTTCGGAATATCGGCATCATGGCGCACATTGACGCGGGTAAGACCACCGTCACCGAGCGCGTGCTGTTCTACTCCGGTCGCGTGCACCGCGTGGGCGAAGTGCACGACGGCGCCGCGACCATGGATTACATGGCCCAGGAACGCGAACGCGGCATCACCATTACGTCGGCCGCAACGGCGTGCGAATGGAAGGGCCACAAGATCAATATCATCGACACCCCGGGCCACGTGGACTTCACCGCCGAAGTGGAGCGCTCCCTGCGCGTGCTCGACGGCGCGGTGGCCGTGTTCTGCGCGGTGGCGGGCGTGCAGCCCCAGTCCGAAACGGTGTGGCGCCAGGCCGACCGCTACCACGTTCCCCGTATCGCCTTCATCAACAAGATGGACCGCGTGGGCGCGAACTTCGAAAAAGCCATCAAGACCATGAAGGACCGTCTGGGCGCCAACCCGATTCCGGTTCAGCTCCCCATCGGTTCCGAAGACCAGTTCAACGGCGTGATTGACCTCGTGACCATGAAGGCCTTCACCTGGAAGGGTGAGGGCGCCGCCACCGAACAGGTCGAAATCCCGATTCCCGCGGAGCTTCAGGAACAGGCCGAGGAATGGCGTCATACCCTGGTGGAAGCGGCTGCGGAAGCGGACGAGGCCCTCATGGAAAAGTACTTCGCCGAGGAAGAGCTGACCATCGAAGAAATTCAGGCCGGCATCCGCAAGGGCACTCTCCACGGCGCTTTTACGCCCGTTATGGCCGGTACGGCCCTGCGCAGCAAGGGCGTGCGCCTCATGCTCGACAATGTCGTGGCCTACCTTCCCTCCCCCGTGGATGTGGATGAGATCGTCGGCGCGGAACCCCACCACCCCGAAAACCGGATGGTCCGCAAGCCCTCCGACGACGAATCCTTCTCGGCCCTTGCCTTCAAGATCATCACCGACCCCCACGTTGGCCGTCTTACCTTCATCCGCGTGTACTCCGGTGTTCTGAAGGCGGGCGACCAGGTGATCAACGTGCGCACGGGCAAGCGCGAGCGCCTCGGCCGCCTGCTGGAAATGCACGCGAACGAACGCTCCGACCTTCAGGAGCTGCGCGCGGGTGACATCGGCGCGGTAATCGGCTGCAAGAACACGACCACCGGCGACACCCTGTGCGATGAAAAGAATCCCATCGCTCTGATGAAGGTGGACTTCCCCGAGCCCGTGGTGCACATCGCCATCGAGCCCAAGACCAAGGCCGATCAGGACAAGATGTCCGACTCGCTGGTCAAGCTGGCCGAAGAAGATCCGACCTTCCGCGTTTACAGCGACGAAGAAACCGGCCAGACCATCATCGCCGGCATGGGCGAGCTTCACCTCGACATCATCGTCGACCGCATGAAGCGCGAGTTCAAGGTCGAAGCCAACGTGGGCAAGCCCATGGTGGCCTACCGCGAATCCATCCGCAAGGAAGCCGAAGCCGAATGCAAGTTCGTCCGCCAGTCCGGCGGTCGCGGTCAGTACGGCCACGTGGTCCTTACCCTGGGACCCGGCGAGCCGAACTCCGGCTTCACCTTTGAAAACAAGGTGGTGGGCGGCGTGATCCCCAAGGAATACATTCCCGCGGTGGAAAAAGGCTGCAAGGAAGCGGTGGAATCCGGCGTTATCTCCGGCTACCCCATGGTGGACGTGAAGGTAACCCTTACCTTCGGCTCGTTCCACGAAGTGGACTCCTCCGAAATGGCCTTCCAGATCGCCGGGTCCATGGCCCTGAAGCAGGCCGCCCCCAAGGCGTCCCCCGTGCTGCTTGAGCCGGTGATGAAGGTGGAAGTGATTACCCCCGACGAATACACCGGCGACGTGATCGGCGACTTCAACAGCCGCCGCGGCCGCCTCGAAGGTATGGAAAGCGAAAGCACGACCCAGACGATCAAGGCCTATGTGCCCCTTGCGGAAATGTTCGGCTACGCCAACACCCTCCGTTCGCGCACCCAGGGCCGCGCTTCCTACAGCATGGAATTTGCGAGCTACGAACCCGCGCCCACCAGCGTGGCCAACGAAATCATGGAAAAGGCTGGCAACAGCTTCCGGTTCTAATATCCGGCACTGCGTTACCGAAGACCGTAAATTTGGAATCGCCGCGACAACCCCGCGGCAGCCGTAAAGAAGGAGAAACGAAGACATGGCGAAGGCAAAATTCGAGCGCAACAAGCCGCACGTGAACGTGGGCACCATCGGTCACGTTGACCATGGCAAGACGACGCTTACGAGCGCCATCACCAAGGTGCTTTCCAAGACCGGCGGCGCCACCGCCATGAACTTCGCGGACATCGACAAGGCTCCGGAAGAAAAAGAACGCGGCATCACGATCTCCATCGCGCACGTGGAATACCAGACGGAAAACCGTCACTACGCGCACGTGGACTGCCCCGGCCACGCGGACTACGTGAAGAACATGATCACCGGCGCCGCCCAGATGGACGGCGCGATCCTGGTGGTCGCGGCCAACGACGGCCCCATGTCCCAGACGCGCGAGCACATCCTGCTGGCCCGCCAGGTGAACGTGCCCGCCATCGTGGTCTTCATGAACAAGGTGGACATGGTGGACGACCCCGAGCTGCTCGACCTGGTCGAAATGGAGCTCCGCGAACTCCTCAGCAAATATGAATTCCCCGGCGACGACACGCCGATCACCATGGGTTCGGCCCTGGCCGCCATGGAAGACCGCGATCCGGAAATCGGCGCGAACAAGATTCTTGAACTCATGCGCTCCGTGGACGAGTTCATCCCCACGCCCAAGCGCGACCTGGACAAGCCCTTCCTGATGGCCGTCGAAGACGTGTTCACCATCACCGGTCGCGGCACCGTGGCCACGGGCAAAATCGACCAGGGTATCGTCAAGGTTGGCGACAAGGTCGAAATCCTGGGTATCAAGGACAAGATCGACACGACGGTAACGGGTGTTGAAATGTTCCGCAAGCTGATGGACGAAGGCCAGGCGGGCGACAACGTGGGTCTGCTGCTGCGCGGCGTGAACCGCGACGACATCGAGCGCGGCCAGGTTATCGCGAAGCCGGGCTCCATCACGCCCCACACGCAGTTTGAAGGCGAAGTTTACGTGCTGACGAAAGAAGAAGGCGGCCGTCACACGCCCTTCTTCACCGGCTACCGCCCCCAGTTCTACTTCCGCACGACGGACGTGACCGGCAAGCTGGACCTTCCCGAAGGCGTGGAAATGGTCATGCCCGGCGACAACGTGACGATCAAGGCCGAACTTATTGCGCCCATCGCCATGACCGAAGAGCTCCGCTTCGCCATCCGCGAAGGCGGCCGCACCGTTGGTGCGGGTGTCGTTACCAAGATCATTAAGTAGACCCTCCGCGGTCCACAACCAGTGGGTATAGTTGCATGAGAGAGAAAATAACGATACAATGCACCGAGTGCAAGCGCCGTAATTACACCGGCATGCGTGACAAGCGCAAGCATCCCGAGCGCCTCGAACTGAAGAAATACTGCAAGTTCGACCGCAAGCACACCCTGCACCGGGAAACGCGCTAATCCAACTCGATCTTTACCATCCTTACCCCGGATGGTACTGCAGGCCTGTAACACAATGGCTAGTGTAGCGGCCTCCAAAGCCGAAGGTTGGGGGTTCGAGTCCCTCCAGGCCTGCCATTTAAGTTTTTTCGTACGACGCAAAGGTTATTCATGGCGACAGCAACAGAACAACAGAAACCGGGTCTCATCGCGCGGATTCAGAGTTTTTACGCCGACGTGCTGGTGGAGATGGGCAAGGTGACATGGCCCACGCTCGATGACCTCAAGGTGTCCACCAAGGTGACCATGTTCCTCCTGCTGGCCATGGCTGCGGTCGTATTCCTGTTTGACAAAGTGTTCGAGCAGTTTGTGCTCCTGTTGTTTGCAATTTCGGGATAATGGAGGCCGCACCGTGACCGACAAGCCCCTCGCAGACATCGAAGACGCGAATGTGCTCGACGATGGTGATGACGATGATGTTTCCGGCATCCGGTTGAAGCCCGTCCCGCAGGACGGCATCCGGCGGCGCTGGTATGCCCTGCACGCCCACTCCGGTCAGGAGGCGAACGTGCAGAATATGCTCATCGCCGCCGCCGAGCAGGAAGGCCTTTCCGACCTGATCTCGAACGTGCTCGTCCCGATGGAAGAGAACACCGACCTTCGGCCCGGCACCAAGGCCAGCCCGAGCCGGAAGTCCTATCCGGGATACGTTCTCGTGCAGCTTCCCGAGCACCCGGAAAACTACGCCGAGCTCTGGCACCTCATCAAGGAAACGCCCGGCGTCACCGGTTTCATCGGGTCCCGCACCCTGCCGGTGCCCCTCGAAGACTCGGAAATCGCCGAGATCGTTGAGGTGAGCCGCGGCGAAAAAGCCCGTCCCAAGCCGAAAGTCGAGTTCGACGAAGGTGAACGGGTCAAGATTATTGACGGTTCCTTCGCGAACTTCATCGGCAAGATCGACGAGATCAACGCCGAGCGCGGTAACATGAAGGTTATGGTAGAGATTTTTGAGCGCCTGACCAGTGTGGAAGTCGAATTCTGGCAGGTGGAGCGAGTCTAGGGTACCGGGCGCAAGCCAACAACACCTGGTGCTGCCCATGCTGGAATACAACGGAATCCAGTTCGAGGCTCTTGAGCACCAAATCACTAAGAATGGAGCGTTAATGCCATGGCGGCAAAACCTATAAAAGCCATCGTAAAGTTGCAGGTCAACGCCGGTGCGGCCAACCCCGCACCCCCCGTGGGTCCGGCCCTCGGCCAACATGGCGTAAACATCATGGACTTCTGCAACCAGTTCAACGAACGCACGCGCGAGCAGTCCGGGATGGTCATCCCCGTCGTCATCACCATCTATGACGACCGCAGCATCAGCTTCATCACCAAGACGCCGCCCGCGGCCGTTCTGCTGAAAAAAGCCGCCAAGCTCGCCTCCGCGTCCGGCCAGCCCAACAAGGTCAAAGTCGGCACCGTCACCGCCGCCCAGATCGAGGAAATCGCCACCATCAAAATGCCCGATCTGAACGCATCCGGCATCGAGTCGGCCAAAAGCATGATCGCGGGCACCGCCCGCAGCATGGGCCTTCTCGTCGAAGGATAAGTTCCGCTCATGTAAAACCGTTCTTTTGCACCGTCTCGGAATCACCGAGACGGTGTTGTTCTTAAACGATAGTGAATGCCAACAGTGGGAGAAGCCCCGGCTTCGCATGCACCACGGGAGAATTCATCATGGCAAAGCTCAGCAAGCGCCGCAAGGCCCTCGAAGGCAAAATCGACCCCAACCGCCTCCACGGCATCGAAGAAGCCGCCGAAAAGGCCAAGGAATGCGCCACCGCCAAGTTTGACGAGAGCGTCGACCTCGCCTTCCTCCTCGGCGTCGATCCCCGCCACGCGGACCAGATGGTCCGTGGCTCCGTGTCCCTGCCCCACGGCACCGGCAAAGTCGCCCGCGTCGTCGTCTTCTGCAAGCAGGCCGACCAGATCGCGGCGGCAAAGGAAGCCGGTGCGGAAGCCGTCGGCGCCGAAGACCTCGTCCAGCGCGTTCAGGACGGCTGGACGGATTTCGACAGCGCCGTCGCCTCCCCCGACATGATGGCCCTCGTCGGTCGCCTCGGCAAAGTCCTCGGACCCCGCGGCCTGATGCCCAGCCCCAAGGCCGGCACCGTCACGCCGAATGTCGGTCAGGCCGTCACGGACATCAAGAAGGGTAAGATCGAGTTCCGCGTCGACAAGAACGCGAACATCCACGTTCCCGTGGGCCGTGCTTCCTTCACCAAAGAGCAGCTCAAGGAAAACGCCGTCGAAGTCATCCGCGCCATCATCAAGGCGAAGCCGTCGGCGTGCAAAGGCATCTACCTCAGAGGCTGCTGCATGAGCACCACCATGGGACCCGGCGTGCGTCTCGATGTGGCCTCTCTCGCTTCCCAGTTGACCTGAGCACCCGCAAGCAGCCCCCAGGGCCAATTAAGGAGACCACCGTGAGCCAGGAAGATCGCATGCTTTTCACCTCTGAATCAGTCAGTGAAGGCCACCCCGACAAGGTCGCGGACAACGTGTCGGATGCTATCCTGGATGCCATGCTGGCCCAGGATCCCATGAGCCGCGTGGCCTGTGAGACCCTCGTGACCACCGGGATCTGCATGGTCGCGGGCGAAATTACGTCCAAAGCCCAGGTGGATATCCCGCGCATCGTGCGCGACACCATTCTCGACATCGGGTACCACGGTGGCGACTCCGGCTTCGATGGCGCGTCCTGCGCCGTCATGGTCTCCCTCGACAAGCAGTCGCCCGACATCGCCCAGGGCGTGAACGAAGGCGAAGGTCTGGACAAGGAGCAGGGCGCCGGCGATCAGGGCATGATGTTCGGCTATGCGTCGAATGAAACCCCCGAGCTGATGCCCCTGCCCGTCTCGCTCTCCCACAAAATCCTGGGCCACATCACAAAGCTGCGCAAGACCGGAGCCATCAAGTGGCTTCAGCCCGACGCAAAGTCCCAGGTGACCGTGGAGTACATCGACAACGTTCCCGTTCGCATCGACACCATCGTGGTTTCCAACCAGCACTCTCCGGAAGTTACCCACGACGAGATCCGCGAGACCCTGATCAAAGAGATCGCTTCCATTCTCCCGCAGGAGTATGTGAAAGGCGAAATCAAGTACCACATCAACCCCACCGGCCGCTTCGTTATCGGCGGCCCCGTCGGCGATTGCGGTCTGACCGGTCGCAAGATCATCGTCGATACCTACGGCGGTATGGGACGCCACGGAGGCGGCGCCTTCAGCGGTAAGGACCCGTCCAAGGTGGACCGCAGCGCGGCCTACATGGCGCGCTACATCGCCAAGAACGTCGTGGCCGCCGGCCTCGCTGATCGCTGCGAAGTGCAGTTGGCCTACGCCATCGGCGTCGCCGAACCGGTATCCGTCCACGCCACCACTTTCGGTACCGGCAAGATGAAGGACAGCGAATTGAGCGCGCTGCTGAAGGACCACTTCGACTGCCGCCCCGCCGCCATCATCAAGACCCTCGACCTTCGCCGTCCCCAGTTCCGCAAGACCGCGGCCCTGGGTCACTTCGGTCGCGAAGATCAGGGCTTCCGCTGGGAAGAGACCGATCAGGCGGCCGCCTTGAAGCAAAAGGCGGGGATCTAATATTCCGCGCATGATCGTCCACGATTGAATTCACCCAGGCCATCTGACACACTCACACGCGTCAGATGGCTTTTTTACATTCACGGGAGCTTTCCATGAAAGTACATGATTTCGCCCATCAGGTTGCGATGCGAACAATCGAACTCCTCGAAGAAAAGCAACACTACAAAGTCTCCGAAGAGCACCGAAAAGAGATCCTGAAGCTAATCCGCGGCGAAGTGGATATCCTGCTCGATCGCGCGACCTGACCTTCAGACAGGAGCCCCCCGTTTCATGCACAGTGCAGAATTGCTCTCACAATCCGCCGTCCTCTTCGGCACGGCGCTCATCGCCGCACTCGCGTTTCGATTTATCAAGGCGCCGTCCATTCTCGGCTTCCTCTGCACCGGCATACTCATCGGCCCCTCCGTACTGCACATGGTCAATGAAGAAGAGGTCGAGTCCTTCGCCGAGTTCGGTCTGGTGCTGCTGCTCTTCGTCATCGGCCTCGAGCTCTCCCCCCAGCACTTCCTCCACGCGGGGCGCCGACTCCTGGTCATGACGGCAATCCAACTTGTCGGCGTCGCGGTGGCCGCCCTCGCCTGCCTCACCCTGTTCACCGGCATGGGGGCCATTCCCGCCCTCCTCATGGGCATCGCCATCAGCCTCAGCAGTACCGCCATCGTATTGAAAACCCTCAGCGACCGCGACGAAATTCGCACCCCGGCGGGACACATCAGCACCGGTAACCTGCTCCTGCAGGACGTCTACGTCATCGTGCTCATGCTCCTCTTCCCCTTCTTCGCAAAATCCGGCGATTCCTCCGCAAGCGCCTCCATCATTCAGGCCCTCATCGGCCTCATTGCCATGGTCCTCGCCGTCGTCGCCGTCAGAATCGTCCTCCCCAAGGTCCTCTCGGGGCTCGGACGCTACGGCGGACCCGAACTGCTCACCCTCTTCGCCGTATTCATGGCCTTCGGCGGCGCCGCCTTTGCCGGCCTCGTCGGCTGGCCCCTCGCACTCGGCTCCTGCATGGCCGGGCTCCTCCTGGCCCAGGCCGATCAGCGCCACCAGCTCGTCGCCGAGATAACCCCCTTCCGCGACGTATTCAACGCCCTCTTCTTCATCTCACTCGGCATGCTCGTCGATATGCACTACGTGCTCGACCACTGGCTTGGCCTCCTCGGCATCGTCCTCGCCATCCTCGTCGCCAAGACGCTCATAAACACCGCCGCGGTCATCATCGCGGGCTGGCCCCTTCGCGTGGGCGTGCAGGCGGGCATCGGGCTCTGCACCGTAAGCGAATTCGGCTACGTCTTCGCCCGCGAGGCCAACAGCGCCCAACTCCTCGACGTGAAAATCCTCGACAGCCTCATCCCCATCATCGTGGGCACCATGATGGTCGGCGCGGCCCTCCTGCCCATGTCCGGAGCCATCAGCCGGTTCGCGGAAAACCTCCTCCGGCGCGGCGCAAAGGACGAGCAGGGCCCGGGCGGCGACGACGATGCCGTGCAGCGCGTCATCGTCGTGGGCTATGGCATCAACGGAAAGAACTTGTGCCGCGTCCTCAAGGCCACCCACATTCCCTGCTGCGTACTCGAAATGAATCCCATGCTCGCCCGCGAAGGTCGGGACAACGGGCAGGAGGTCTTCGTGGGGGACGGCACCCGCATGCGCATCCTCGCCGAGGCCGGCCTGGCCCAGGCGCGCGCCCTCGTGATCGCCGTAAACGATAGAAAAGCCACCCGCCGCATGGTGGCCCAGGCCCGCGTGCTGCGGCCCGATGTGCCCATCATCGTCCGCACGGACTATATCAATGAACTCGAGCCCCTCGTGTCCGCCGGCGCAACCACCGTGATTCCCGCCGATTTCGAAGTCTCCATCAAGCTCTTCGCCACCGTGCTGACAGAATTCCGCGTGCCGGACAACATCATCCAGGCCCAGATCGCCTCCGTCCGCGCCGGCGGCTACGGCCTCCTCAGAGACGAAACCGTCGAGCTGTCCAACAACATGCAGGAACTGCTCGAAGTCTTCCGGCTCACCGCCACCAAGACCTACTACATCGGCGAGGGCAGTGCCGCCGTTGGCAAGACGATCGCCGAGCTCAACCTGCGCGCACGCTCCGGGGTCACGATCATTGCGGTCGTCCGGGGCGGAAAGCCCAACACCAACCCCGCCGCCGCCTTCGAGCTTTCGCTGGGCGACGTGCTGGTACTGGTGGGGAGCCACGCCGAGCTGGATGCCGCCCAGGGCTGTCTGAACCCCACTGAAAAAGAAGCGACCGAAGTCGAGTAATACCCCGCCAACAGCAGCCGGAAGAAAACCGCCAACACGCGCCCCGGGCGCACGAGGATCCCCATGCAGTACTTCAAGACATCACAGTTTGTCCCCGGCAAAGGAAATGCCTGGATGTACTATGAGTGCGACGACGCACAAAAGGTCCTGCGCACCTTGACCCACATCCCCGATACCGGTGAAATTACCCGCGTGCCCGATCCCATCGTCAAGCGCCTTATCCGCCCGGAATTGCTCCAGCCTGCCGAAGGCGACATCTTTATCGAGCTCTGGGGCGGCGCCTGATTTCGTGCGCGCCCCGCAGGCACTACTGGGTGAGTTCCTGAAGCGTCGCCGTGAGATCCATCCGGAACGTAGGCGATACACCCAGATGGACCGTATGCACCACACCATCCTTGCCGATGATCACCGTCTTGGGGATGCTGTTCGCCTGATACTTCTGCTGGGCTTCCCGATTCAGATCCAGCGCCACGGGGAAATCCAGGCCCGTCTGGGCCAGGAACGCCTTGGCGACTTCCGCGTTCTCCCCAATGTTCACCGCGTAGAACACCACGCCCTTGTCCTCAAACTCCTTCGCAACCGAAGAAGCAATGGGCAGGCCCTGGCGGCAGGGACCGCACCACGACGCCCAGAAATCCAGAATCACCACGTTCTTGCCCACGTGCGCCGTAAGGTCGAGCGTTCCCTCGCCCAGGAGCGAAAGCGTGATCGGCGGCGCCGGCTTGCCCTTCAGCGGATCCTCCGGGCGACCCCCGGTCGGGTCAAGCTCCGTCGCGCCGTCGGGTTTGGTGAAGGCGAAATGCTCCGGACCAAACTCCGGCGATGTGTTCCAATTGCTGAAGGTGTAGGTCACCAGCACCTTCGTGAGCTCGGGGTTCCCTTCGTTCGCCATCTTCAGCAGATCCAGTTGAAGCTTCTCCAGAAAGGGCTCCGCGCCACGGCGCAGCCAGAAGTCGGCGGTTACCCCGCCGCCACTCGTCTGAACCCGCTCCGGCGCCTCCGCGTCTTCCGTTTCCGCTTTGACCAGCGTCGCCGTCTCCATGGATTTCATCAGGGAGGGATCATTGTGCAGGAAATCGGTCAGCATGATCTGCGCGGGACCGAATTCGCGCCCCGGCATCAGCGTCAGGGCACGCTGCCGATTCCCGAAATTCTTTCCGACCACATACTGGTTTTCCTGAGAGATATACAGGAATTTGCCCGCGGGAGAGAAGAAAAGCTCCATGTAGCCGTCTTCCATATCCACGCGGAACCGGACCTTGTCCGTCCCCGAGAAGTCCAGCTTCCCCTTCATGCTTCCGTCGCGGGTTCGTCCCGCCTTGTCCGCCAGTTCAAAGTTCATCTGGATTTCCGTCGAAAAGGCGGGAAGCCCGCTCAGAAAATCGATGCTGCCCTGAAGCAGCGCCTTCTCCGGCGAAGGGGGCGAGGGGGCCTCCTGCGAATGGACCGCTCCGCAGGCGAAAAGGAACAGGGCGAAGGTAAAGACAGACCAGTGAGCTCTCATGACGTTCTTTCCAGCACGGGGGTGCCAAGGCTGCGGTGACTCATGCCCTATCATAGCACATCGATGGTCATCACGCCCCCTCCCTGGCGTGGATCAGGGCGTTTCTCCCGCCGACAATCGGGCGTCGATTGCATCGAGCACCGGCAGGATATCCGCCGCGCTCTCCACAATATAGTGCGCGCCCGCGGCACGGAGTTTCTCCTCGGCCCGAGAGACCAGCGCGGTCAGCGCCGTACTGTCCAGGCGCGCGGCCTCTTCGAGGGAGAGACCCACTTCGTTCCCCGTACGCGTGACGCCAATCGTCCACATCCCCGCGTTCAGCCCCTCCTCTATATCCGTTACCGTATCGCCGACCTTCACAATCGCCGACCAGGGATAGACCTCCATCTCCATCGCGGCTGTGACCGCCATCCACGGCGCGGGGCGCCCCGCGGGCACCTGGCTGGCCGCCACGCTCACATCGGGCGTGTAACCCGCGTCCCGTGCGGCACGCTGGCACAACCCCATCATGGCCTCGTTGTAGCCCGTCGTCGCACCAATCTTCAGGCCCCGTTCGCGCAGCGCCGACGCCATCGCCGGGATTCCGGGGATGACATCGAGGAAATGGGGGAGGGCCTCCATCTGCAATGGAATGAACGCCTCAAAAAGGGCGTCAAGGTCCCCATTCGTCCACGCCCCGCCATGGACCGCCCTCCACTGGGAAGCGATCTCGGGCATGGCCAGCATCGCCGCGATATGATCCCGCTTGTGCATTCCCATCGGGCCACGGGCCTGGGCGATGCTCACCTCCACGCCATGATTCCGAAACAGTGCCTGGAAGGCCCCGGCCGGCGCGCGGGATCCATGGTCGACCGTGGTGCCGGCCCAGTCAAAGATAACCGCTTTGAGGGGCCCACGATATGGGCTGCGAATGGAAGACATCAAAAGACCTTTCGGAGTTCAGGATTTTCAAACGGCATAACGGTGGTTCTCAGCGCACCCGCCATTCAAGTGCCCGGCGCGACGTTCATTGCTGCCAGGACATCCCTTATCGCGGCCAGCAGGGCCTTCACGTCGGCGGGAAAGATGCGCCCGATATTTCCGATCCGGAAACAATCCCCATCGCTGACCTTGCCGGGATAGATGACGAAGTCCCGTTCATTGAGTCGCGCGTAAAAGGTTTCGAAGTCCCAGCCCGGCGTCGCGGGGTAGCGAAAGGACGTGATGATATAGCCCTGAAGCGCCGGTGGAAGATACGCCTCGAAGCCCAGTGCGCCCATGCCCTCCACCAGCACCCGGTAGTTCTCCCTGTAGCGCGCCGACCGCCCCGCAACGCCGCCCTCCGCTTCCAGTTCGAGCAGGGCCTGATGAAAAGCAAGCAACACGTGCGTCGGCGGGGTGAAGCGAAACTGGCCGCTGGTTTCCAGACCCTTCCACTGGGCCAGGAGATCCAGACTCAGGCTGCGCGCTCGTCCCTCCGTCTCCAGCAGCGCCGCCCGCCGCGCGATCACAAAGCCAAATCCGGGCACCCCTTCAATGCACTTGTTCGCGGACGAGACAAGATAGTCAATACCCGCACCGGCAATATCGATTGGCACAGCCCCGAAGCTGCTCATCGCGTCCACAATATATCGCGCGCCCGCGCGTCGCACGAGTGCGCCGATGGCCTCGATGGGATTGATGATGCCCGTCGTGGTTTCGCAGTGAACCACGGCGACATCCGTGTACGCGCCACCCGCCAGTTCCGTCTCAATCCGGGCAAGCTCGGGAGTCTGATACTCGGGAAACTCCAGCGTGCCCGTAGCGATGCCGAGAGTCGCGCACATCTGGGCGATCCGGCGGCCGTAGGCGCCATTGATGATTACCAGAACCTTGCCGTCGCGCGGAACGGTGGATGAAAAGACCGACTCCACCGCGTAAGTCCCGCTGCCCTGCATCGGGATGGCCGTAAATTCATCCGGCGACACGCCCCCCAGATCCAGCAGCCGACGGCGGATGTCCGCGACCCGGGCGATGAAGTCCCCATCGCGCGATCCCAGATCGCGAAGCAGCGCCAGCTTTACCGTCTGACTTGTCGTCAGGGGGCCGGGCGTAAAAAGAATTTTGTCTTTCCATCCGCTGATCGGGGAGGGCATGGCGGGCGTTCCTGTCGGGGTTGGGGCGCGGGGTCGAAAATTCGCGGGAGTATCTCAAAGCGCCTGTATATGTTGTCAAGTGAGTATTTGGTTAGCCAGGCTTCCGAGACCAACTTCACGAGTGACGAGATTCGTTACTCCGATTCCAAGCGGAACAAAACACGCCTACCGCGACTCGGCGCCCGCGCCTCTATCCGCCTTATCTTCTCCGCGCCTCCGTGTCGCCGTGGTCCAAGTACTCTGGTTGCGGCTGCAGGCTGCGCTGAGTCCGTTCGTGGTGAAAGATTTGGCTTTGGCAGGTGGCGTGCCGCGCACGTTCGTATCCGTCGGTGGTTACCGTTTCGAACGTCGGGTCGCCCTCCAGTTACGAAAAAAATCGACGTGAAGACCCTCGTGCTTGCGTCAAGGTGGCGCGGGGGCCGGGACCGCAATTTCCGCGCGACAGTTTCGTCCAACTTCATCCTTCATCCCCCCGGTTAAATGTGCTATCGTATAGTCAGCGCGCATTCTTGGGGCGCGCTCCGTTGAAACGGCCGGTCGGATAAACCAGAGTTTAATTGCGTCAGGGGAATCGGATGAAGCGGTTAGTGCATACGTCGGGATCGGGTCTGGCGGCCCTGTTGGCCCTGGGTGTGGTTGCGGTTGCCCTCGGCGGCTGCACCACGAAGGCGCGGATACCCGTCACCGGGATCGAAGTCCCCGTACCCAACATTCCCCTGCCCGCCCTGCTGCGCACCCAGAACGACCTGCGTAGCCGTTCCTGGACCAAAGCCTTCGATATCCTCCATACCCGACTCGCCCTCGAATACGCTTACACCGAGCACAAGGCCATCGACTGGAACGCCCTCTACGCCGCCACGGCCCCCGAAGTCGCCGCCGCCGAAGCCGCCAAGGATCCCGACGGCTGGTATCTCGCCCTGCGCAAATATTTCTACGCCATCCCCGATGGCAACATCCAGTTCGACCCCAATGAGTTCATGCGCGGCGAAGCCGAGGGCGCTTCGGCCGGTCTCGCCCTCGCCCAGCTTGCCGATGGCGCCGTAATGGTCTGCGGCATCACGCCCGGCGGGCCCGCGGAACGGGCCGGTATCCAGTGGGGCGCCACCATGCTGGAGTGGGGGGGGCAGCCCATCGCCAAGGCCCTCGCGGAGACCTCCCTCTTCTGGGCCGACGCCCCGCCCGCAACCCCGGCCGGTCGCCTGCAGCAGCAGCTTGCCTGGCTCCCACGGGGGCGCAACGGCGAAACCTGCGAGCTGACCTGGAAGAACCCCGATGCCGCGCAGAAAGCCTCCGCGCAGCTCGAAATGGAATTCGACGACTATGCCACCCTCGCCCTCGCACGACCGCTCTGGAAGCCCGTGGAGCTCTTCGACAGCCCCATAGAATCGCGCGCCCTTCCGGGTGAAGTTCACTACATTCGCATCGCCGCCATCGCCCCGACGTTCTCCACACCCTTCCCCACGCGGGATTTTCGCACGGCCGTCAAGGCCGCCATCGACGGGAAGGCCCGAGGCGTCATCCTCGATTTGCGGGGCACCCAGGGGGGCGACGCAGCCCTGACGCCAAAGCTGCTTTCCTCCTTCGTCTCCCAGCCCGAGTTCTATGAGACCCCCTCCCTGTGGGACAGCGAGTTGGAAACCTTTCTCGTGGAGAGCGAAGACACCATAGAAGTGGAGCCTCAACTGCCGGCCTGGGAAGGGCCTCTCGTCGTCCTCGTCGATGGCTACACCATGGGCCCGGCGGAGTCCCTCGCGAACTTCCTCCAGAACCGGAAAAACGTCCGAATTTGTGGCCTTTCCCCAACCTGCGGATCGCCCGGCACCCCGAGCCTGGAGATCACCCTGCCCGGCGGCTACGTCGTCTTTGTCCCGAATCGGCGTTCCCTCGATGCCCGTGGCAGGATTCAGGGCACGGCGGACGCCAAAGGCGAGGGTGCCGTGACGCCCGAGGAAACCGTCGCTTTGGATCGGGTCAATGGAGCCGCCCTCTTCCAGAAACGGGAAGATATCGTTTTGAAGCGGGCCCAGGAATGGCTGGCCGCCAAGGGCTGATCCGCCAACCCGTCGCCCCAACCGCAACAAAAAAAACAGGCGCTCCCACCGGGGAGCGCCTGTTGTGTAATCAGCTACTTCGAACGTTATTCCGCCAGGCGGCTGTCGGGCGTCATCAGACCAAAGGTCATCACCGCCTCGGCAACGACCACGCCATCCACAAGCGCCTTCGCCGCCACCTTGCACGCGTTCTTGCGGCGGCGGACCATTTCGCACTCGATCACGAGCTGATCGCCGGGAACCACCGTCCGCCGGAAACGGGCCTTGTCCACCCCCAGAAAGAACGCCAGCTTGCCGTCGGGATCGCGATTATCACCAAAAATCAACACCGCGCTAACCTGCGCCATGGCCTCGATGATCATGACCCCCGGCATGACCGGCGTCTCGGGCCAGTGCCCCTGAAAGAAGGGTTCGTTCACGCTGACGTTTTTGATGCCCGTCACCCGTTCCATCGGAACGAAAGAAAGAATCCGGTCCACCAGCAGAAACGGATAGCGGTGGGGGAGGATCTTCATGATCTTGTTCACGTCCAGCGCCGGCGGCGTGTTCAACGTCGGCAAGGTGCGCCGGTCCACGTGACGCTTTCCATTGCCGTTCGCCATCGTGTCGCGAATCTGCTTGGAGAACAACACGTTCTTCTCGTGACCGCCCTTTACGCCCACCACGTGGCCCTTCACCGGACGTCCCAGAAGGTACATGTCGCCAATCAGGTCCAGAATCTTGTGGCGCACGAATTCGTCGGGAAACCGGAGCTCGTCATTAAGAATCGTGTCGTCGCCGATGACCACGGCGCTCTCCAGGCTGCCGCCCCGAATCAGGCCCTTCTCCTGGAGCATCTTCACTTCGCGAAGGAAGCAGAAGGTCCGCGCCGGGGCAATTTCCCGGGCAAAGGTGTCTTCGGTAATCGTGTACGAAGCGTACTGCGTGCCGATGGCCACGTGGTCATAGGCAATCGTCATGGATACCCGGAGTTCGTCCGAAGGCAGAATACTCAGCGTAACGTCGCCCTGACGATAGTACACCGGGCGGTCCACCTGGATATACTGCTTCTCCGCGTCCTGTTCCACAATGCCCGCCTTCTGCAGCGTGGACATCACAGGAAGAGAGCTGCCGTCGCCATTGGGAATTTCCTCGGCATCAAGCTCAATGTTCAGATTGTCGATGCCCAGCCCCACCATCGCCGCCAGCGCATGCTCCACCGTGTGAACTTTCGCCTCGCCAATGCCGATGGTCGTCCCCCGGGAGACATCAACCACATAGTCGATATTCGCCGGAATCGGGGGGCTGTCTTTGATATCCACACGGAAGAACGTAATCCCCGAATTTTCCGGGGCCGGCTTGAAGGTGACCGTGGTCAGACTTCCCGTGTGGAGTCCGATACCGGAGAAGGAAACAGGCTTGCTGATCGTCTTCTGTTTGCTCATGTAAGCTGTTCTTTCAATGCTTCCAGTTCGCGCTCCAGGCTTCTGACCCGCCGGATCAGCTCTGGAATACGTCGTTGTGCGACCATCACCCGCCGCTCTTCGTCGTGATCGATGGCCGGGAATCCCGATACGATCGCGCCGGGCTCCACAGACTTCACAACACCGCTACGTGCGGCGACGATGGCGCCCTCGCCCACCGTGATATGGCCTTTTAACCCCGCCGACGCGCCCACCTGGACGCGATCTCTCAACTGCGCACTGCCCGCGACGCCCACCATGCCCGCCAGAGCACAGTGTTCGCCAATGCGAACATTGTGTCCGATCTGCACCAGATTGTCAATTTTCGTACCTTTTCCGATGCGCGTCTCGCCAAAGGTCGCACGGTCCACCGAAGTGCACGATCCAATCTCAACTTCATCCTCCAGCACCACCCGGCCCACCTGGGGGATCTTCATCCAGGCGCCTTCAAGCGGCGCATAGCCGAATCCATCGCTGCCAAGTGTGGCCCCCGCATGTACGATACAACCCGCGCCAATTTCTGTTTCTTCCCGGATCGTCACGTTCGGATAGATGATGCTGCCCGCGCCAATCCGCGAGGCATGCCCCACATACACGCCCGCATAGATGATGGCACCGTCGCCAATTTGCACATCCGCTTCAATCACCGCGCACGCGCCCACCGCCACGTTCGCACCCAGCATGACCGAAGGGTCAATCACCGCCGCCGGGTGGATGCCCGAAGGGTGGCGGAGCTGCTGCGTCTCGCAATACTTCAACACCATGGCGAAGGCCAGATCCGGCTTCGGTACCAGGATCGCCGGAATCGTCAGGTCCGCCGGGGCCTCCTGAATGAGGACGGCCGACGCACCCGACTTCGCCAACTGGGGCAGGTATTGCGCATTCCGGATGAAGCAGAGGTCGCCGTCGCCGGCTTCGTCGACACCGTTGACGCCGGTGATCGTGACGGAGGAGTCTCCGGAGACCTTTCCACCCACCAGGGCGGCTATGTCGCCGACGGTCAGATTCATGGGAATTCCATTTCTAGCGCGCAACGGGTCCTATAATCAAGCGCGTACCAGGCGTCATCCGCCTGGTACGCGCCGCGATTATGCAAGCTGTAATAACATCAAGAGCAACCGCCTGGGTTACTTGTTCAACTCGGCAAGCACCTGAGAGGTAATGTCGATGGCCGGAGCCGCATAGAGCACCGCGCCGTTCGGGCCGCTGCGGTGGTTCAGGATCAGGTGGTACTTGCCCGCCGTCGCAATCGACTCCAGCTTCTCCTGAACATCCTTCAGGACTTCCTTCAGCACTTCCTCTTCCATGCTGTCGATCTTCTGCTGGCTGCGGGTCAGCTCGGCCTGGTAATCCACATAGTCGCTGCGGATCTTAAGTTCCAGCGCCGACAACTCTTCGGCGGGAATCTTGCCTTCCTTCTGCTTCTTCTCGTAGTCCGCCTTGGCCGCCTCAATCGCCTTGGACTTCGCGTCGATTCCGGACTGAAGGGCATCCACCTGCTTCTGGAGGTCGTCATACTTGGACTTGCGCTTGTCGTACTTGGCCAGCACTTCCTGCATGTTCACCACGCCGATCTTGTAGCTCGTATCCTGGGCGAACGCGTGGGTGGATCCAAAAGCGGCAAAGAGTGCGCAGCAGGCGGACGCGATCACGAAATTTTTCAGTGCATGTGTCACGAGTTTCGTTCCTTCTTTCTAGAGTCGTTAGTGTAAGCGCAACCAGGATCTTGTGAGCTCTGCCGCGCGGCGTTGGCCGGGGCTTCTCAGAGGCCCCACCCCGCCCGGTCTCCATTGGACAGCCCAGTGCGGCCTGTCCGCCGTGAATGTGTGACGGAGCCCGGAGTTTTATCCGGGGGGTAATACGGGATTATATCAAGACCCGCAAAATTCATGCAAGAAACAAGCCCCGCAGGCCGATTGAGGCCCGCGGGGCGGTGGGGGAAACTCCTAGAACCGGATGCCCGAAATCAGGTGGAGACGTCCGCTGCCCTGATCCTCGTCCGCGTTCAGCGGGATGCCGTAATCCACGCGAATCGGTCCAAGGCGCGGCACTTCCATGCCAATGCCGATACCGGCGCTGTAACGCATCTCGCCAAAGTCGAAATCGCTGTCGTCCCACACCCCGCCCGCGTCGATGAAGGTGTAGAAACGCATCTGCTCCGTGAGCTTGTACTTCAACTCCAGATTGCCGATATAGGTAATGTTGCCGCCCAGCGGGAACTCGTCGCCAAAGAAGATATACTCCTTCGCCTTGGGGCCAATGTCGCGGTTGTCATAGCCGCGCACCGTGTTGGTGCCGCCCGCGTAGAACTTGTCCGTAAGAGGCACGTAGTCCGAGTTTCCGTACTCCGCTACGTAACCCTCGCGAGACCGGAAGGAGAAGATCCACTTCTCTTTCTCGTCCAGCGCCCGGTACCACTGGGAATCCATGAAGACCTTATAGAAGTCGTTGTCCCCGCCCAGGCCCGCAAATTCCAGGCTAAGCACGTGCTTGCTGCCTTTCGTCGGGTCCCGGAACGCATCGAGCGTATTGCGCTCAAACTCGTTCTGCAGACTGATCGTCGTGCTTTCCTGCGCCTGACGCCGGATAATCGGGTTCACAAAGAAGGGCAGGCCCGTGATCTCGGTCGTCTCATGGCGCAGCGCCGACCGCATGCTCACATAGTTCGAAAGGGTCTTGCCCAGGCGCAACTGGCCGCCCTGGCGATCTTCCGTATAGTCCGCGCCGCCCCGAACTTCGTAGGAATCGTCGAACACGTCAAAGCCCACCGCGAAGGGATAGCCCAGGAACTCGGGATCCGTGAAACTCAGGGAGTACTGGTCGCGCTGGCTGCCGATGTTGAACTTCAACGCCAACTGCTGGCCGCCGCCCGTAAAGTTGGGCCAGTTCAACGCGTCAAAGTTGTTCAGCCGCAACTCGGCAAAGCCGCCCAGGCCTTCGTCGCTGCTGAACCCCGCGCCAAAATTGAAGTTGCCCTGCTTGCCCTCTTCCACGTCGAAGATCAGATCGGTGAAAAGGTCCTCGTCGTCGGCAAAGTTCAGATTCGTACGCACCGTCTCAAAATATTCCGTGCGCTGGAGGTTGCGCTTGCTCAACTCCAGGCGCGAACCGTCGTAGCGCTCCCCCGGCTCCAGCGCGAGCTGGCGGCGGATAACCTCGTCCTTCGTGAGTTCGTTGCCGATAATCTTTACTTCCCGGATGTACTTGAGGTCGCCCTCCTCAATCTTGTGCGTCACCCGCGTGGTCTTGTTGTCTTTATCCAGGATAACCACCGGTGAAACGTTGGCCGCGACATAGCCGCTGCTCTGGTAGCCGTCCTGAAGTTCGGCGGCGTCTTTCTCCACCTGCGACTTGTTGTGCACTTCGCCCGCCGTCACCTCCACCTGCTCCAGAAGCTCGTCGTCGTCGAATACCGCGTTGCCCGCGATCTCGAGGTTGTCCAGCTTGTACTCCGCCCCTTCCTGAACGTGGATCGTCAGGTCCATCTTCTTGCCGTTGTCGCTGTAAAGAAGATCGGTCTTGGTGATCTCCGCCTCAAGCCGGCCGAAATCGCCATAATTGTTGATGATCTGCTGGAGGTCAAACTCGAGCTTCTCTTCCTCATACTTGCCGCCCAGGAACCACCGGGCCTGCTTTGTCGCCATCAGCTTGCGCAATTTGCGCCCCGAAAGCGTGTCGTTGCCTTCAAACTTGATACTGCGGATTCTCGCTTTCCGACCTTCCTGGATCGTGTAGATCAGGCGCATGCGCGAGGGGCCAACCCGCTCCGCCACCACGTCCACCGTGGTGTTCGCAAAGCCCTTGCCTTCATACAGCCCCAGAATGGCAATGCGCTCCTCCTCGTAGGCCTCGGGAATGAAGGGATCCCCTTCGCGCATGGAGAGCGCCGAAAGGATCCGGCGCTCCTTGATCTTCTTGTTGCCCATCACCAGGACCTTTTCAATGACCTGCTTCTCGGCAACAATGTACGTGATCGTCAGCGCGTTGTTCTCGCGGGCGGCATCGGCCTTGATCTGGGTGAAGAACCCCAGCTCGTTCAACCGGCGGATGTCGCGGGAGACGGCCAGCGGGTTGTACTCCTGACCGGCCTGCACTTCCAGCTTCGAACGGACCAACTGTTCACTAACGCGTTCCAGACCATCGATACGCACTTCCCCAACGGTTCCGCCCGCCTGGGCGCCCGCCTGGGATTGAGTAAGGACAGTGAACAGCGCGAGGGCGAGACCCAACGCTAGTTTCTTCAAGTAGTGATACCTTCCGCAGCTAATTCAGCCTGTTCGAACACGAGCTTGTCTTCCGCGTCCGAGGGCCAGACTTCGATTTGGGTTCCAGGTTCCAAGTTGCCCCGAAGCAGCAATTCCGCCAGGGGATCCTCGATGTACGTTTGTACCGCGCGCCGGAGGGGCCGAGCGCCATATTCCTCGTTACTTCCCAAGCGAACCAGGAACTCTTTGGCCTCGTGGCGCAACCGCAAGTGTACACCCTTTGCCGCCACCCGTTCCACCATATCCTTGACCTGTATATCGACAATGTCAATCAACTGCTCGTCCGTCAGACGGTGGAAAACCAGCGTGTCGTCCAGGCGGTTCATGAATTCGGGATTGAAGACTTTCTTGGCCTCTTCTATCACCCGCTCCTTCATTTTCAGATACATGGACTCCTGGTCGTCCCGCTGGAAGCCCAGCGTGCCGCCGCCCTTGCCAATCCGGCGCGCGCCCACGTTGCTCGTCATGATGATGACCGTATTCCGGAAATCAACGCGGCGTCCGGTGGAATCGGTCATCTGCCCCTCTTCGAGCACCTGAAGCAGCGCGTTGAACACGTCCGGGTGGGCCTTTTCAATTTCGTCGAAAAGCACCACGGAATAGGGCCGACGACGCACCTGCTCGGTCAACTGACCACCCTCGTTGTAGCCCACGTAGCCGGGAGGCGCACCAGTCAGGCGAGAAACCGCGAAGCGTTCCATGTACTCCGACATGTCCACCGTGATCAGCGCGTCTTCGTTGCCGAAGAGGAACGTTGCCAGCGTCTTGGCCATGAGCGTCTTGCCCACGCCCGTCGGCCCGAGGCACAGGAAAGAGCCCACCGGCCGCGCATGATCCCGGAAACCCGCGCGGGAACGCTGGATCGCCCGCGTGATCGAATCAATGGCTTCGTGCTGGCCGATGATCGAGCGGTGCAACTCTTCGCGCATGCGCAGGAGCCGCTCCGACTCTTTCTCCTCCAGCTTCGTAAGGGGCACGCCCGTCCATTTGGACACAATATAGGCAATGTCCTCTTCGTTGATGATCGTCTCCGACGAGTCCCGCTTCATCTCCCACTCGCGCTTCTTGTCCTCGAGCTTGTTGATGTAGGTCCGCTCCTTGTCCCGGAGCGCCGCCGCCTTCTCGTATTCCTGTCGGCGGATCGCCGACTCCTTCTCCTGGGTGATCGCCTCGATTTCGAGCTCGATCTCCTTCAGCGCGTGGGGGCGGGTCGTAATCTGAAGACGAGCGCGGCTACCCGCCTCGTCGATCACGTCCACCGCCTTGTCGGGCAGGAAACGATCGGCGATGTACTGATTCGAAAGCTTCGCGGCGGCAATGACGGCCTCGTCCGAAAATTTCACCCGGTGGTGGGCCTCGTACTTGTCGCGCAGGCCTTTGATAATCTCAATCGTCTGCTCCACACTGGGCGCTTCCACGATAATCGTCTGGAAGCGGCGGGCAAGCGCCGCGTCTTTCTCGATATACTTGCGGTATTCGTCCATCGTCGTCGCGCCGATGCACTGGAGCTCGCCGCGCGCCAGGGCCGGCTTGAGCATGTTGGCCGCATCCACGGCACCCTCGGCCGCGCCCGCGCCCACAATCGTGTGGAGTTCGTCGATAAACAGAATAATATTGTCCGCGCGGCGGATTTCCTTCATCACCGACTTGAGGCGCTCTTCAAACTGGCCGCGGTACTTCGTGCCCGCCACCACCCCCGCCAGATCCAGCGTCAACACGCGCTTCTTCAAAAGCAGATCGGGTACGTCGCCCGCGATGATCGCCCGGGCCAGCCCTTCGACAATCGCCGTCTTGCCCACACCGGCCTCGCCAATCAGTACGGGGTTGTTCTTCGTCCGGCGGCTGAGCACCTGGATCACGCGCTCGATCTCGCCTTCGCGACCGATGACCGGGTCAAGCTTTTCTTCCCGGGCAAGTTGGGTCAAGTCGCGACCAAAGTTATCCAGCGCGGGCGTCTGGGATTTCTTGCCCGTCTGCGCCTGCTCGCTGCCCGAACGGCCCTGATCGCCCAGCAGGCGGATGACCTCCGCCTGGATGCGGCCAAGGTCTATCTTCATGTCCTGCAAGACTTTGGCGGCAATGCCTTCGCCCTCTTTCAACAGGCCGAGCAGAATGTGTTCCGTGCCGATGTAGCTGTGGTTGAAACGACGCGCTTCCTCCACCGCCAGCTCCAGCACCTTCTTGGCGCGGGGCGTGAAGGCAATTTCGTCGCCGGAAACCACGGCGGAACCGGGCTGGACCTGCTGCTCAATCTCGATGGCCAGGGCTTCTATATCCACACCCAGGTTTTCGAGGGCTCGGGCGGCAATCCCCTCCGGCTCGCGGCAAAGCCCAAGGAGGATGTGCTCCGTGCGCACGTATTCGCTACCCAGGCGGGTGGCCTCTTCACGTGCGGCGCTCACGACATGTTTTGCGCGCTCCGTAAATCGTTCCCACATGTGGTGATCCTTTCTTTACGGCCGACCAACGCCAGGGTAGGCGCGGGGAGGCCATTGGTTTCCGTACTGCCCGTGCGCGACATCAAATGGTTGTGGCGCAACACTTTACCTGCAAGCCCGGCGCCCGGAGGCGGGGCCCAATCAGCCCTGAGTGGGCGCAAACTGCGTCTTAAACTGCTTCGCCCGCATCCGCTTCAGGCTCAAATCATCCAGGGTGACCGTCCCGGATTGAAGCTGCCGCTCCACGTGGGCTCCCTGACAGTGTATCAGTGATCCGTTCAGGTCTGCCACTGTCTGACCGGGGAGCAGCCCCAGGGCGACCCCAAGCCGCAAGGAGGACAGGAGGGAAAAGCTCTCCTCAAAAGGAATAAGCCGGGCGCTCGCGGCCAGCGCCTGGGCCCGCTCTATCCGGTCCTGCAGCACTTCCACGTTCTTTTCATACAGCCGGAGGCGCAACGCGGACTCCTTCTTGATTATCTCCTCGGCGCACTGTTTCAGCCGGAAGATGATCTCCTCTTCCGTGTGGCCCAGCGTGGTACGATTTCTGAGCTGAAAGAGATCCCCCTCCGTCTCGTGCATCCCTCGCGGCATGAAGCCACCCATGCCGTTGTACAGGGCCTGGCTGTACACCGGCCAGCGATCACTCAACTCCTGCTTGTCGGCGGGGTGCAAATCGGGAACGCCCGTGCCGACGCCGCTGAAATCCAGATTCTGCGGTTCCGTCAGCGCGTGAATCTCGTGAAGCGCCCCCTCCTGAACACAGGCGGGCAGATGCATCAACAGGCTCAGCTTCAGCCCCGTGCCCAGATGATTCAAATTCCGCGTCAGGAAACCCAGCGTCGGCGAAAAGGCAATATCCAGCACACCGCTGAGAAGGTCGTCCATACGGCTGGCCCGGGTCCACGCGTCCTGAAGGTTCAGCCCGGAAGAAAGCACCCGAATGCAATAGTGATCCTCGTCGTTCACCAGAATGCTGAGAGACTGGTCGTGGGCAACATAGATGCCCTGCCCCTTGCGCGGCGTCGTCAGATTCAACGTGATGAGCTGGCGCTCCGCCAGCAATTGCACGTCCGAAGCCCGGAGATCGACCAGACTGAAGTATTCGCCCGTCGCCAGCAGATTGAACTGGTCGAAAACCCGGAGCAGGCGGTCCTCCACGGAACTGCGCTCGTCCGGATTGCACAGCGCGGGGAAGGGCATGTCATTGAGATTGCGGCCCAGATTACAAAGCGTAAGCACCACCGTCTCGGTGTTGGGGGCCCCTTCACCCCGTTGCCATTGCGGGTCGCGCGATAAAATCGTATCCAGCGTCATGGCTCAGTCCGCCCCCGGGCCGGATGCATACAATCCGCCTTCGAGCTCCCGTATTTCATCGCGCAACTGCGCGGCAGCCTCGTAGTTTTCTGACTTGAGTACACTGCGCAAGAGCGCACGCTTGGCCTGTAAATCCGAACGCAACTGGGTGCGCACGTCGGATGGATGCGCGGTCTTGCCCCGGTGGACCTGGGCTTCGTGGAGCTTCGCCGCAAGGGCGGGGACTTCATCGGCAAACTGCGCATAGCACGCCGGGCATCCCATCATTTTGGTATCCAGCACGCTCTGAAGCCGCGTCTCGCACTGCGGGCACGTGCGCTGCGCCCGAACCACCCGGCTGACCACCTTGTGGATCGAGGCCTTGCTGGGACGCGCCGAAGGCACCTCCGAAAGCTCAAAGCCCTCACTCGCACTCCGCTGAAGGGCCATGCAGTCCTTGCACCAGAACTGATCGGTGACGTGACCGTCAACGACTTCGGCATAGCGAATGGTGGCGCGCTTTTTGTGACACTTCTGGCAGAGCATGGCCCAAAATCCTCTGTGAGAAGTATACCACCCCCGAAAGAGCCAGTGCACGTAGACAGTTGACAGTTGACAATTGATAGAGACCCACACGACCCATACGACCCATACGACCCATACGACCCATACGACCCATAAGACCCATAAGACCCATAAGACCCATCTCTCCCCCAAAGCCCCCGCCCGCTATCAACTATCAACCATCAACTGCTACAATTTCCCCATGAGCGCCAAGAACCCCAAAATCGACACAAACGCCCCCCGCACCCCCCTCACCGATTCCCCCTTCGGAGCACTGGGCGCCCTGCGCGGCGATTTACCCCGCGAGCCCGTCGCACCACCCAAACCAAAGGCGGAGATCATCGTGGACACGCCCAAGGTCGCCTGGCGCGTCGCCAAGACCCGCAAGGGCGGCTGGCCCCTGACCTATGAAAAGCGACCAGGCGGCAAACTCGCCACCGTCATCCAGAATGTATCCGGCGACGGAACCGCTCTCGTAACCGCGCTGAAGAAGCAATGCGCGGCCGGCGGTGCCTTCAAGGACGGCGTCATCGAACTGCAGGGCGACCACCGCGTGAAAGTGGCCGCGTTCCTCGACAAGCACCAGAAGTAGACCATACCCATGGGAAATCGGGAGGAAAACGTGACGTCCATCGCGCCCAGGCATGTCTTCACCGTCCTCGCCCTGGTGGTGGCACTCTGGGGACTCACCCTGTTCCTCGTGTCGCCCGCGGGCGAATTCCCCCTCAATGACGATTGGATTTACGCCCGCGCGGTCAGCGACTGGATTGACACCGGTACCTATCAAGGTCACCCCTTTTCCACCGCCAATCTCGTGGGTCAGGCCTGGTGGGGCAAGCTCTTTTGCGCTGGCGGCGGCTTCAGCTTCACCGCACTCCGCTGGTCCACGCTGGTGCTCTGGCTCTTCGCCGCCCTCGCCACCACCTTGTCCGCGCTGCGGCTCCGGGCGCGCCCCTTCACCGCCGCCCTCGCGGGCGCGCTCATCATCGCCAATCCGATCGCCATGAATCTTGGCTACACCTTCATGACCGACGTGCCCTTCATGGCCTTCATGGCCCTCGCCGGTCTGGCCTACCTCTGCGCCCTCGAAACGCCTCGCTGGCAATGGGTGCTCCTTGGTTCGCTCTTCGGCGCCGCCGCCTTGCTTACCCGCCAGTTCGCCGTTCTACTGCCCATCGCCTTCGTACTGTCGTCCTGCCCCTGGGATACCCGCTGGCGCCGCCGCGAAATGCTCCCCCTGCTGATCGCGCTCGTGGCGCCCTGGTTCGCGGCCTGGCTCCTGCTCCAGTTTCTCCCTTCTCACGCCGCGGAGCTCGGGCACGTCTGGGATCCCCAGGTGCTTGGGGATTCCTGGGGAGAGCGATTCTTTGGCGGGCTGAAATTCTACTCCAGTTCGATGCTGCTCCTCGGGTGTCTCGTGCTGCCCCTCGCCGCGGCGCAGGGCTGGCAATGGCTTCGCCACAAGGAGGGCCGCGTGGCCCGCCGCGCCATGGCCCTCGCCTGCGCGATGCTCTACATCTTACTGACCGCCTGCACCGGCGATCCCAATCGGATCCCCTTCATGGGCAACATCCTCTACGACACCGGCGCCGGGCCCATGACCCTGCGGGGCATCCTCATGGGAAGCTACCTGTGGCGTCCCGTCAGTATCGGCGGTTGGTGGTGGCTGCCCACCCTGGCCGGTGTTCTGGTGGCCGGGTGGATGGTGGCGGGCTGCCTTCGCTGGCTTCTCCTTATTCCCGGCGACGGGCGCCGACCTCTGCACGATCCCCGGCGCCGCCAGCAGTGTTTCCTTATGTTCTGGGCCATCCTCATGATCCTCGCCCTGTACCATCCCTGGCTTCCGGTGCGCTTCGACCGCTACCTGATCGGGGCCCTTGTGCCCGTGGTGCTGCTGGTGGCCATGGCCGAATCCGGCCGCAGTCTGGCGGGCCGCGCGTTCCAGGTCGTGACGCTGACGGCCCTTTTCGCCTTTAGTCTGCTCGGCGTGCAAGACTACTTCGCCTGGAACACCACCCGCTGGGCCATGCTCAACAAGCTCATGAACGAGCAGGGGCTCAAGCCCCAGGAAATCGACGGGGGCTATGAGTTCAATGGCTGGTACACAAGCCAGGACTACATCAAAGAGTCCGGCGCGCGGGCCTTCCTGCGCTCGGGCCCCCTCGGCTGGTGGGTGGTGGATGATCGCTATGCGATCTCCTGGCTGCCCCGGCCCGGCTTTTCCAAAGTGGAGGAAGTGCCCTACGGCTCCTGGCTCGCGGGGGATATGGGGAAATTGTTGCTGTTGAAGAAGAAGGACGACGGGGAGTGAAGGCTCAAACCTTCGCCTCAAAATAATATCGGACCGATCAGTCTGATCCGACTGATCGGTCCGATTGTTTTTTCGGGTCTCTTATTCCGCCTTATCGGCCCAGGCTTGTGAAGAGGTGAAGGCCTTCCTTGCCCGGAGCCAGGATGTCCTTCCACCCGTTGCCGTCGATATCGGCGATCCAGAGGTAGATGCCCGCACCGCTCGCGCGGGTATGGGGACCGTAGTCGAGCGTGTGGCGCGTGAAGCCTTCAGGGGCGATGTCGTAATAATAGAGGCCGAGGGGATCGTACTCGCCGGGATCATGGCCACGGTGCGCGCGGAAGCGCTTGCCGGTCACCAGTTCCAGTTCACCGTCGTTGTCGATGTCGCACAACTGCATCTCGTGGAACTGGCTGCGGTGTTCCTCGACCGCGTGCTCCTTCCACTGGCCGCCGCCGAGATTCTCGTGCCACCAGAGGCCATAGTTGTGGGCGCCGCCTACGATAATATCGTTCTTCCCGTCCTGATTCACGTCGTGTACAAGAATCGGCACCGAGGCCATGCCCCTGGCCAGATCGAATTCCTTGTGCCACTTCCAGGCCTTCACATCAAAGGGATTCTCCGGCGCTTCCAGCCAGCCGCCCGCAAAGATCATATCGGGGCGCTTGTCACCGTTCACGTCGCCACAGCCGAAACCATGGCCGCCGCCGCCCTCAGTAATCGTGTACTGCTCGAAGCGGCCCTGCGGCTTACCCTTCTCATCGCGCACAAGGCGGAAGAAGTGCACCGGCGACGTGGTGCAGAACACCTCCTCGTAGCCATCGCCGTCGATGTCGTAGAAGGAATTTCGCTCGATATTGCCGGTCTTGGCCACCTCGTGCGTCACCCATTCCACGGGACGCCCCTTCGGATTCTCGCGCCACTGAAGCGCGCCGCCAAACCAGCCGCCGGTGACAATGTCCAGGAAGCCATCGCCATTCACGTCCATGGGGTAATCGCTGAAGTCGTCGTAGTAGTCGTCGGCCTGCATGATGGTGCAGATCTTGTGGGCCTTCGCATAGTCCGGCCCTTGATGCCAGTATTCACCGGATACCAGGTCCAGATGACCGTCGTTATTCACGTCGAAGATCGACGCGGCTTCAAAAGTGGTTGTACCGATCTTCTGGCGCTCAAATAGAACCGAGGGTTCGGCAGCGACACAGAAGGCGGCCGCGAGTAGGGTTGAGGTAATCATATCGGGTGTCCATCTCTTGTTGTGATCTGAGTTCAATCGAAACTTGCGTTGGTGCGTGTTTCCAAACCAATTTCACCATTCTACAAGTCCATTTATTTCTTCACCAATGTCTTTAACGGGTCACGCTCCAGCTACCGCCTTTGTCTGGGCCGACACGTACCAACTGGCCGTTCTTTTTGAGTCTTGAAATTTGCTTATTGATTGCGCTAGTTGAGCGACCCAGTTTTTGGGAGAGCTGGAACACGGTGATCTGTGGATTTCCCTCAGCGAGCGTCAATATAGCTTCAGCGGTATTCTTAGTTATCCGAGGAGTTAACGGAAGTTTTTCATCCGAACTTTTCTCTGTACTTTCTACCGAACTTCTGCCTTTCTCCGAACTTTTCTCTGTACTTTCTACCGAACTTCTGTCTTTCTCCGAACTTTTCTCTGTACTTTCTACCGAACTTCTGCCTTTCTCCGTACCAACTACCAACCCATCTACCAACCCAGCGTATGTTTCTTCTCTCATAACCTCGGAAATCGGCAGACTGACCCGGAAGATATCATCCTCCATCAACACCGGGTCGTGTCCGGCAAAGGCTTTTCCGAACTTGAAGAGCTTACGCACGCCGGATCCCAGTTCGTCGGCCAGACCGGTCTCCTTGAACACTCGTGCGATGATCGGATTCTTCGGGTACGGCGAAAACAGCCGTGGATCAATGGGCCCATGCCCATGGGGACGGTTGCTGTTCTCCGCATATAGGCGATGCGCCTCGATCACGAGCTTCGCGGGAAAGGCGTGGCTGTACTCGCGGTGGATCAGCATGTTTCCCACAATCTCCCGCAGGATATGGCTCCGCGCACTGACCCGCTGAATCCCGTCAAGAAAGAAAGGGTCGTTCAGATGTTTCTCGCCAAAGGCCGTCAGCCGGTCATGGCTTTCAAACAAATTCGTGCGGATGTCGTCGCGGTCGTCATAGCGGTCAACATCAACCCGGCGGAGAATCGCGTCCGTCTTGTGATGGGGCAATACGGACAGAATCGTCGTGTCTTTCCCAAACAAAAGAATCGCCGCGAGCGTGAGACCTTCCGTGCCACGTTGATAGTCCCGCTGGAAGAGCCGCGCACTGGACAGCAATTCCGTATCGTCCATACCGGCCCACGGATGGTTGCGTTGAATCGATGCCGCCATCCGCCGCGCGCGGTCGAGCAGTTCGGGGCGCAGGTCCGCCAATTCGGCATAGGGGTAAATCGTGTTTTCGGAGTAGTGGCTCTGCTTGTTCAGATAAAGCCTTGACACGCGGTCCTGGTCATCAGTTATGTCGAAGTCACCGTCTTCGTTCCGAAAGTAAATCCGACCCTTGCAACGGTGAACCTGCGAGCTCGGTGGAACAAGGATATGCAGGAGAGTTGCGCCATCGCAGTCCACTTCCTCGACGCCGAGGTAGCAGGGCGGATTGATGAGCTGCGGGTTGTTGATGGCATTGGCGAAGTCCCGCCGCATCTGTGCCAGGTATTCCGGGGCGACGCCCAGAGTAGTGCCATCGTCCGCAACACCCAGAAGGATGTCGCCGCCTTCGCCATTCAAGAACGCGCAGACCGTTTCATAGATGTCGCGGTTCAGCGCATTGCGGGATGCCTTGAATTCCACAGCGCGAGATTCGCCCGCTTTCAGCAACTGTTGAATTCGAAGGTTTTCCATGATCGGGATCTTCTCAATACTTGCAGGGACAGCAGGAGAGCGAAGCGCGGCTTTTTTTCCCGTCGCTGTCGTCCCTGCCGTCCCTGTGATCAATTTACTTCGACACCAGCTCGAAAGCCAGCGGCGTACCGTCTACCGCCGTCAGTCGGGCGATGTAGCCCCAGCCGCCGGCGTGCTGGATGATTTCCAGCAGGATGACATTCTCGCCCGCTTTCAGCTTGATGGGCGCCAGATCGTTGTCCAGCGCGACGCCGCGATCAACGACGTTGTCGTGTACCTTCGCGCCATTGACCCACGCGCGGATGCCGTCATCGCTGCCGAGCCGCAGAACCGCGTCCTGATCGGCGGCAACCTTGATGGTGGTCACGGCGAAGGCGCGGGCTTGATCCTTGGCGTATCCCATAAGATCGACGTGGGGGAAGGCGCCGCCGGCCACCTTATCCGTCCAGACCGGGGCCGAGGCCTCCGTGCCGTAGCGCGCGTTCAGATCAACCGTTCCGTTGACCAGCACTGGGGACCCGTCTTCAGGTGCGCCTGCAAGGGCAAAGGGACCCACAATTTTCCACGTGTTGATAAAGCCGAGCTGCTTCGCGAATTCCTCCGGCGTGCCTTCCACCGGCCCCAGCGTGATCAGGTGCTGCACCGTGGCCGTGTCCGTCGCGCGCGCGAGGAGCGCCGTGCGGATGGCTTTGGTTTCTTCGCCGCGACCAGCACCGGCCAGGGCCTGGGCCATGCCGGAAAGTACGTTCACCGGCAGCGCGAGCAGGCCTTCTTCGCCGAGTGTCGCTTTCAGCTCGTCATAGGCCTCGGGGACGGGAAAGCTCTTGATGCCTTCCAGCGCCGTATTCCGTGCATCGTCGGTCTTCGCGATGCGGTACTGGGCCAGATAGGCGCGCCCCGCACCCGCGGGATTACCCTGATCGCGGAAGGCCTTCGCCAGACGCGAAATGGCCTCGTCCGCCTGGGCCGCATCGGCTTCCGTGCCGCCCTTGGCCAGCGCCTCCAACTGGGGAACCGCCTCCGGCAACATGGATTGCTGCAGGGCGCTGATGCGCGCGGCGGCGCTCAGGCCCGTCGCCTTTTCGATGATGGGCAGGTAACGCGGATCCTGCTTGCGCCCCATGATGCCAAGGAGACGCTCCTGCACGGGCGCGGGTTGCGCGTCATAGGCCGCGATCAGCTTGTCTGCAATCGCCGGGCCCTGAAGGGCTTCAATCGCGGCCATGGCCGGTCCTTCGAGCAGGCCCGTCGGTTCCGCGGACCACGCGGTCATGATCGTGTCCAGCGCCGTCTCATCGCCGAAGCGGCCGAGGCCGTTCAACGCGCCCGCCTGCACCACGGGGTTCTCCGACTGGGCCAGCACCGCCTTGTACAGCGCGATGCCGCCGTCCCAGCGGCCACCCTGCTTCACCAGGTTGTCCGCAAGGCGCAATACCGCGTCTTCCGCCGTAAATCGGAAGTTGATGTCGATGGATTTTGCCAGCGCGAGGAGCGGCTCCACCAGCGCGGGATCGCCCGAAGCCGCCAAGCCACGAGCCGCCGCCGCCTGCTCCGCCGGTGTGCCGCTCTGCAGCTTCTGCTGAAAGAGCGCGTAGCTCTCCGTATCATGAACCTTGTCCAGCGCATCCATCAGCGCAACCGCGAAGTTCGCATCCGCCTGGGGGAGTGCCCCGCGCAAAGCCGCGCGCGACTCCGTCGTGTTGGCTTCCTGCAGCGCCACGCGCGCCTTCTCCTTGGCCGTGTCCGAATGGAGCAGGGCCGAGATCGGGCTGAGGTCCGCGCCTTCCGGCACGACAATCGGAAGAATACGCAGCAGCAGGAACTGGTGCGGCTCGTTGGTCGTTGCCTTCAAGCATTCCAGCAGCGCATTCGCCACCTGCGCGCGCTCAGCTTCCAGACCGGGTTTCGTAACGTCGTTGGCGATATCGAGGAGCACGTTCATAGCGGCCCAGGAGATCGTCTCGTTACCGTCGAAGAGCAGGGGCAGCACCGGACGCACCGCTGCGGCGCCTTGGCGCGGGATCAACTGGCGCGCCAGGCTCCGCTTCGGTTCATCCGCACCGCGGAGGTCGCCCACCAGTTCATCAAATGAAGCGGGGCGCGCCGCACCTGCGGCATGGGCCGGAAGCGGCGAAAAAACGGGAAGCGCACCGGCCACCAGCAAGGTGACGGCACAGGCGCGGGAAAATTTATTCAGCATGGGAATTTCCTCTGTAAATCAATTTTTTTGGGGACAATGGGCTATCGGCCTAGAGGTGCCAGGGCGAGCGATAGGCCCGGCTCAGGTAGCGGTTGGCCGCGTCGTCGTTGACAAATTTTTCCGCCTCGGCGTCCCAGGTCAATTTCCGGCGCGTCTTCAGGGCGATGCCCGCCAGGAGCACCGGAATCGTGGAGCGCACGCCCTGCTCGATGTCCGCCGCCGGGCGCTTCCGGTTACGGATGCAGTCGAAGAAGTTGTTGTGGTGATCCGGGTTGGCCCAGCTCCGTTCCGGCTCGCCGACCCACTCCGCAATGCCCAGGCCTTCGGGGAAAACCTTGAACGATCCGCGATCCACCACCAACTGGCCTTCGGTACCCTGGAATTTGATGCCATAGCCCTTGCCGCCGTGTTCATTGGAGTGGCGCTGCTCCCAGGTCACGCTGCAACCGGGATACTCCCACATGGCGTCCACCGTCTCAAAATTGTGGCCGCCCGCGCCGCCCCGGGGGCTCGTGCCCATCGCCTGCACATTAAGCGGCTTGTCCTGGCCGATGCCCCAATGGAGAATATCCATCAGATGCACGCCCCAGTTCGTGAGCTGGCCACCCTTCGCGTAGTCGTGATTGCCCATGAAACCGAAAAAGCGATTCTTCGAGAAGGGCTCATAGGGTGACGGTCCCAGCCACAGATCCCAGTCCAGGCCGTTCGGGACCTCCTCCACCGGCGTGCCCACGCTCCACGCATCGTTCACACCCACCCAGCAGCTTGCCGAAGTAATCGTGCCCAGTTTGCCGCTCTTCACCACGTCAATCGCCTTCTGGAAAACCGGCATCGATCGCTGCTGCGTGCCGAGCTGTACCACCCGGCCATAGCGGCGACCCGCCTCCACCATCGCGCGGCCCTCGGCCACCGTCGGCGCGGCCGGCTTCTCCACATACACATCCTTGCCCGCCTGGCAGCCCATGATAGCCAGCAGGGGGTGCCAGTGATCCGGCGTGGCGATGAAAATACCGTCCACTTCCTTGTGATCCAGCACATAGCGGAAATCCTGGAAGCCCTCCGGGCGACGGCCCGTCATCTCATTCACCTTGTCCAGGGAGTTATTAAAGCGCTGCTTCGCCACGTCGCACAGCGCCGTGATGTGGCAGTTGGGGTTCTCCGCCAGCGCTTCCACGTGGCGTCCGCCCATACCGCCATTGCCGATGACCGCAATGCGCACCTGATCCGAAGGACCCACCCGCGCGGCAAAGGCCTTGCCCGATTTCGAACCCGTGAACAATACCGCCCCCACGCCCAGGGCGCGGCAGGAGCGGGTGAGGAATTTTCTGCGATTCATGGAAGTCTTGTGTGCCATAGGGTGCTCTACTCCAGGGCCGCGGATTCGCGGCGGTCAGGCTGTTGGTTGCCGATCCGGGCATGATACCGTAATTCTGTCAAGAAGGGAAATTTGATGGCGAAGGGAGAAGGGGGGTAGGAAATCAAGCGAATCAGATGGACCGGACCGGTAAAGGGTTCCCAACTAATTCCCACGCTAAACCACCGGTTCAGCCGGTGAGAGTTTATTTTCCTCGTTCCCAGGCGGAGCTCTTGTCATTACCCATAAGTTTCGCGGGACAAGAGACTATTGTTTTAGTCCCGAAGGGACGTCATATCGTAGCCCAGGCGCGAGCGAAGCGAGTCCTGGGTATTAAGGAGAAAACTCACAAGCCCCAGCGGGGCGGCATGGAAGAGCCGGAAAATCCATCCCCGGTCTTCTGTGCCATCCCTTCGGGTTTCAATGTCTAGGGGCCCGGTGACCCAAGGTTCCGCTCGTTCCCGCTTTCGGCGCGTCGGCGATCTCGCTCCATCCGCTGCGGCTTGTAAACGAGATAGAACCGCGCATGGATCCAGATTCTGGTCCATGCGCGGTGGCGGTAGTTTCATTGGAAAAATCTGTTTCTGCGTTCGGTGCGGCAGTGTTGTCCGCACGTCGCAAGCCCCGCCGCAACGTCGTTACTTCGAGAGCTTTTTGTCCGCATATTTCAGAAGGCTCTTCTCGAGCTCCCCGATGCGCTTGTCGATGAAGTTCATGGTTTCCTTCATCAATTCTTTCAGTTCTTTTTCCTGTTCTTTACTTGCCATGGTGTTGCCTTTCGAAGGGGGGAATCGCCCAATGGGCGTCTTCAACCAGTCTGCGATTGTGCCGCAACTATCGGGACACTGCTTGGCGCCAAAGACGCTGCTATTTTCCCGCAGCTTTCTTGTCAATATACGCCACCAGGTTCTTTTCCAACTGAGCCAGTTGCTTGTTGGTGTAGTCCATCAGTTCCTTCGCGAGCGCCTTCATTTCTTTTTCAAGTTCTTTGTCTGCCATGGTAGGTTCCTGAGTTGTGCCGAACGTCCAGTTACAGGAGCGAACAACTCGCCCCTCAGGCGATTACGTTATCTGAAATTTCGGGGGTTGTACAAGTTGCCGCAGCGCCGATTCGCCCCCGGTCCGCCATGGCCCTGCTCAATTTTTGGCGGTGGTTCTTCAGTCGTCCGCCGGCCCTTTGACTTTCCCTCGCGCTGAGGCGGGCGGCAGGAAGTTTTCCTCCGTCACCACGCGCTTGCCGGTCTTTTGCTCCAGTTCGACGCGCGCGCCTTTCGCAATCGTTCCCCCTTGCTTACCCGCCGCCGCGTTTTCGGTCATACCGGTGGCCTCCACGCTCTCGGCGATCTGGCGCGTGGACAGCTCCGCCAGGGCGGTGAAGATCAATTCTGCTTCGCTCATGTGGTCGCGCAGGTTCTGGGTTTTGAGTCCCTTCATTTCTTTGTGCTTCTTGACCGGTACCCCGCTCCATTCCTGATGGATGATATTGGTCAGGATCGCGTATTCCTCTTCGCCCCTGATTTCGTGGTCCTTCCAATAGTCCGTCAGCTTGTTGCGGGTCTCCTGGCCCATCATCCGCTGCTGGATCCACTTCTCGCTGGGCCCGAGCTTGCGCCAGTAGTCGCGGGCGCGGTCCAGCGAACGGGCGGGGTCGCCCATGTCCTGCATACGTTCGTAGCCGACCTTGGCGAGCCAGAGTTTGATCGGTTCGGCCTTCGGGCTGGGGACGGACTGGATGAGGCGCAGCAGGGTCTCCGGATCCGCTACGTCGGTGAGGTAGGACTTCCCGTCCCCAGCGGGCAACTTCAGTCGGTTACATTTTGTAACCGACTCGCTGCCCTCCTTCTTGAGACGGTTCTTCAGCACTTTCCAATAATTGCGGGCGGCCTGATATTCCGGCTGCTGGATCAGTGCCGCGATAATGTCCACGACGGAGAAATACCACGTCTCGGTCTTCTCGTCGTAAACCCGGCGGATCTTGAAGTTTTCAAATACGGCAAGTGCTTTTTCGTGGTCCATCGGCCCTCTCCAGTTTTGCTAACGGACAGTGGAAAACTGGGTCCGACTGTATCACGCGCTTGCGTCCGATTTCCATGGCAACTGAAAGTGTATTCAGTCCTGGTTTCCAGGGAGCTTGTGAAGGTATCACCCAGCGGGAGCACGGACTTTCCAGTCCGTGATTTTCGTGCGACTCCGTCGCACGAAACGCGGGTAAGAAAAACCGCGCTCTTGATTGACGACTGGATTGATGGATTAATACAAAGCCTCAGGGCGATCCGCTCTACGCCTCGATCGCGAGCCGGGCTTCCATCGCCATCACGCGCTCGATCAGGCCATCGGCGATCTTCTGGTGTACCGCGTCGAAAGCCACCTTCGGCGAGCGAACCTTTCCCGTGGCGTAGACGCCCTGCGCATGGAGCAAGCGCTTGAAGAAGTAAATGGAGATGTCCAGGTGCTGGTTGGAGAAAGCCAGCACGGGCAGCAACTCCTCAAACAATGCGCGGGCGGACTCTCGCTCACCCCGGACGTAGCGCTGGTAAATCGCGGTATAAATGGGGTGCATGCCCGTGGGCATGAAGGCGTGAACGCCGCGATCAAGGCCCTCGATGATCTGGCCCACGGCCCAGCCGCCGGAAACATGCAAGCCGCCACTGGTCACCTGCAATACTTCGGTGTATTTCGGGCCTGCGGGCACGACCTCCACCTTGAGGCACTTGAACGCGGGCACCGTCTCGAAGAGGCGCTTGATCAAGGGCACGGGCAGGCCATAGCCGCTGGCGTCCCAGTCCTGCAGCATCAGGAAGCCGGGCTCCAGACTTGCCAGCGCTTCCACGTCGCGGGTGTAGGTGGCGTCGTCGGTGTAGTTCATGCTCACGAGCACACCCGCGCAGCCCAGATCGATTAGTCGCCGCGCCGCATTCGTCCGCGCGGCCTGATCGGGCGCGGAGGCCCCGCCGATGATCGGCACGCGCCCCGCTGCCGTCCCGACAGTGCACTGGACCACAGCCGTCCGCTCGGCTTCCGACAGGGTGCCCACTTCGCTGGCCATGGCGGGCACGAGAAAGCCCGCAACGCCGGCCTGGATCGCGTTTTCCACGTTGCGGGCGAGCCCCGGAAGATCGAGGGTATCGTCGAGATTGAAAGGCGTGTTGAGCACCGTGATGATGCCGCGGAGGTCGGTGGTGGGGTTCATGGAATCGGGCCTTTGGGTTGGTTGATGAACTCAAAGAACAAGAAAGACACAAGAGACCGCACGACGGAAATTGGAGACCACCAAGAAATCAGGGATGTCCTTTAAGTCCCTTCCGTCCCTTAAGTCCTTCGTCCTTCGGCGTTACTCCGCCACCGGCGCGGGATAGGGCCGATTGCGGTTCCAGGGCCAGGCCTCCTCGCCGCCTTCGTAGCGGCAGAGCACCTCGCTCACTTTCTCCCGGGCATCCGCAGGCCAGTCTTTCGGTGGCTGGGCGGCCATGTTTGCGCAGAAGGCCTGAAGTCGCCCGCCAAAGGTCTGCGGGTCGGGGTGAAACCACAGCGTGATCACCGTGCGCCGCTCGTCGCTCTCATTCGCGTGGGAGGCGTGGAGCAGGCGGGAATCGCCGATGAGCAGGTCGCCCGCCGTGATGCACACATTCACTTCGTCGGGCCGATCGCTGAAGGCGGGCCGGTCCATATTCGCCGCCGCGCGCAGTTCCGGCGCGTGGGCCTCGTCCAGCAGGGGAATCAGGTCATTGTCGCCGACGTGTGAGCCGGGCACGACCCGGAGGCAGCCGTTGTAGGGCGTGGTGTTAACCAGGTAATACATGAAGAACAGTTGGGGCGTCGGGCGCACGGTAAACGACTCGGGCGCGTCCCAGCCGGCCCAGTCATAGTGCCAGAAGAGGCGCGGGCTCTTCGCGGGCTTGCTGATGATGTAGCCGCTGGAAAAGCGGGCCTCGCTGAAACCCAGACTGCGCAGGGCCGCCTGCGCCTCGGGAAGGGCAATCAATTCCGCAAAGACCGGACTCTCGTAAACGCTCACCATGCTGCCGGTGGAGCGGTTGTCCTGCTCGTGCTCTTTGGGCAGCGCCTCCAGAATCCGCATCGACTCCGCCTGGATCCGCGCCAGCAACTCCGGCGGCAGCAAATTGGGGATGATGCAGAAACCGTCCACATCCAACTGTTCACGCTTGTCCAGATCCATAGCCGGTTCACCTCGCTTGCCCGTTGAGCGACTATTGAAGCAGATCTGATTCGTTCAGGGCAATGCGGATGCCGCCCTGCATGGTCGTGAGCCAGAGCCGTCCCGGTGCCTGCTCGAAGAGATAGGGGTACGCGAGGGAAGCGCCCTCCTGATGGGCCAGCACCACCGGCGTGGTCCAGGTCTTGCCATCGTCCTCAGAAAGGGCGGCGGAGAGCTCCCAGCGGTGATTGCTCACCGGAACTTCGGACCATTCATTGTCGCCTCCGGAAAGGGGGAAGCTCGTCTGCCCCTCGGGGAAGGGCCGGTTCCACACCAGCAGGATGCGCCCGCTCTGAAGGCGGAACAACTGGCCCGGCGCGCTGCTTGCGGGGATGGACGTCGGCCCCATGCTCTTCCAGTAGAAGCCATCCTCTGAATGGGCCTCCCAGAATTTGCCGAAATTCGTGCGGATCAGTTTCCAAAGCCGGCCGTCGTTCAACTCGATGACCGTGGCCTCCGTGGCGCCGTCGTGGTGGCCGTTGCCACCCAGATCAATTACGTTGCTCGGCTTCCAGCTTGCGCCCTGATCCGTCGAGGCGTAGGTCAGCACCGAGTGGCGACCCGGCTTGTTTAACAGCCGCATGGCCGTGAAGACCACCTTGCCATCCTTCGCCTGGATCATATTGCGAACGGCGCCACTCCACTCATCGTGGAGCTTCCGTGGCTTCTCCCAGGTCTTGCCGTTGTCCAGGCTGCGAAGGGCATAGGTGGGCAGCGTCGTGCCGGGGTCGGCATCGTGAATTTCTTTGTTCCACTTCCACACCAGCTCCGCATTGTTCATGCACGCCAGGATGAGCGTCCCCTCGCGGGTCAGGATCAGCGCCCGCTCGTTGCTGACCTCAAAATCCATACCCACTTCCAGCGGCCACGTTTCCCACGTCAGCCCTTCGTCGCTGCTCGCCCGGACCAGATCCTTGTCCACCGCCAGGATTCGACTGTCCGCGAGGCGCACAAAAGGCCCCATGGCATCCGTGGGCAGCGGCGTAACTTTCGGGTGAAGCGTGAGTGGACCCTTCTCGGCGGCCTGAACCGCGAAGCCGGCGAAGAGGGCGGCGAACAGGAACGTGATCGTGATGCGCATCGGTGGTCGGTTGCTCCTCTTTGAAAGTCGATTGAGTGGGTGGGAAGCATTCTTGCGCAACGCAAGGCAGCCGTCCCTGCGGATTCGCCGGCAATCAGCGCAATCTTCAGCTCTTCATATTCACATACTGAAGCGGGATATCCATCTCTTCGCCTTTCAGCATGGCAATGACGGACTGCAGGTCATTGATACTCTTGCCGGTGACGCGCACCTGGTCATCCTGAATCTGCGCCTGCACCTTCAGGCCCTGCTCCTTGATAAGCTTGGTGATCTTCTTCGCGATTTCCTTGTCGATACCCTGTTTCAGCGACACCGTCACGCGCACTCCCCCCTTGGAGGTGCCCTCGGGCTCCTTGTATTCCAGTGCTTTGGGGCTCACGCCGCGCTTGATCAAGTTGCTCGCCAGCGTATCCTTCACCGCATCCAAACGCATTGTATTTTCGGTCGAGATGGTGATCTTCAGTTCCTTGCGGTCCAGGTTGATCTCCGTCTCCGAATCGCGAAAGTCATAGCGCGTGGTGATGGTCTTCGTCGTGATGTTGACGGCATTGTCCACTTCCTGGAGGTCAACTTTGTTGACCACATCGAAAGAAGGCATTCGGGTATTCCTTTCTCAGGGCGCCAGCGTGGCGCCGTCCTTTTCTTGACGCACGCGTCCGCGAAGGACGGGGCGGGGGTTGTCCGAGCAGTATAGATCAAAGTGCTGACCCGATTCCCCCGTGACCTGCTTCATGCTTACCGAACTCTCCATGTACACCGGACCCTTGAACAAAATATCCGCGCGGATTGGCTGTGAAGTGTCCAGCTGCGGGAGGTGGGCCAGGCAACGCGCGGCCGACCACATGCCATGGATCAGATCACGATCAAAGCCCATGAACTTCGCCAGCGCCCGGGAGACGTGGATGGGGTTGTAGTCCCCCGTAATCTTTGCATAGCGCCAGCCCATGTCCCTGGGCACTGTCCAGCCCGCTTCAACGGGCTCGCCCTCCAAATCGGGCAGGTTGGAAAGGGCGGATGCCTCCGCAGGCTCGCCGAACTTTTTGCCCCGGATCAGATTGGCGCTCAGGCTTTCCCAGACCTTCACGCCGTTCTGGGTGAGGGTCGTGGTGATTTCAAATTCGATACCCGGTTTCAGCACGCGGGTCGATGTCAGCGCGCACGCTATATCCACCACCGAGTCCGCCGCAATCGGGGCATGCTGCAGCACATGCATTCGCGTGTGTACCGCGCCCATGGGAGAGAGGGGAAACTCGGGGCGGCTGATGAAATCGATGTGAATAGCCGAGGTCAGCACATGGGGATAAAGCAGGGGATAAAAGCCATCGTCCGGCAGGCCACAGGCCTCCGCATAGCGCTTGATGAGGGCGGCGTCGGCCTTTGCGCCAGGCCAAACGCCCTCGAAGTGGGGCAGCGCCTCGCCCTTCACATGCCGTGCCCGTCGCCCCAGCAGCAGGCGGCGGTAAATAGGAAGAAAGCCGGGGACCCGATCATAATGGAGAAGGAGATTGTTGCTCGTCATGGCACAGGCCGATCTATGGGTTGCGGTATGGGCGCGTCGTCATCCGACGATCACCTCGCCATTATAGGTCGCCAAACCGCCAAAGAAAAGACCCCAAGACCCATACGACCCATACGACCCATACGACCCATAAGACCCATAAGACCCATAAGACCCATAAGACCCATAAGACCCATAAGACCCATAAGACCCATAAGACCCATAAGACCCATAAGACCCCGCCCCGCGCTCATTTCCTCCCACCGCGTCCGTTTGCTAGACTAGCGCCGCCCCAGCGGGGCATTCCGTTATTCGCAGCAAGTCGGGGACGAGGAACCAGCACCCATGAACGCCAAAGCCATGATCAATCACAGCACCTTCGGGAAAATAATTCTCGGGGTCATCGTCTTCAACGCCGTCCTCATCGGCATCTCAACCTACGAGCCCTATCCCATTCTCTTCACCCTCGAATGGATCTGTATCTGGATCTTCGTGGCGGAGATCGGACTCAAGTTCTACGCGAGGGAGAGCACGGCCGCCTTCTTCAAGAGCGGCTGGAACATCTTCGACATCATTGTCGTCGGTTCCGCCTTCATCCCCAACATCACCACCATTGCCACCCTCCTGCGAATCCTCCGGGTTTTCCGTGTGCTCCGTCTCGTCGACGGGCTCCCCGAACTCCGGCTCATCGTCACCGTGCTGATCAAGTCCCTCACCTCCATGACCTATATCGCGCTGCTCATGTTCATCAGCTTCTATATCTACGCGGTCATGGGCGTGGAACTCTTCGGCAAGGTCCAGCCTGCCGAATTCGGCAATCTCCAGGAGTCCTTCTTCACCCTCTTCCGCATCCTCACCTGCGACGCCTGGGCCGAACTTCGCGGCGCCTGCCTCGCCCATGGAAACTACTGGGTCGTCACCGCCTACTTCGTCTCCTGGGTCATGATCAGCACCTTCCTCCTTATCAACCTTGTCGTCGGCGCCGTGTTGAACAACTATCAGGTCGTGCACGAGAAAGAGAAGATGAAAAACATGTCCGCGGAGAGCGTGGATCAGCGCATCGCCGAATTGAGCAAAGAGTTGAGCGAGTTGCTGCAACACAAATTGAGCTGATGCGAATCGGGCAGCCGTCCCGGCGGGCGGCTGCCCCATTTACAATCGCTTCAGCCGGATATTCCGGTACCACACCTCGCCGCCGTGATCCTGAAGCATCAGCAGGCCCTCCCGGGGCAGATCGGCATAGGCCACCGAAAACTTCCCCAGCGGCACCGTCATCAGCGCCAGATCCGTGTCGATCACCTTCCAGCCATTCATGATGACCACGACGCTCGTGCCGCGCACCGTGATGTCGTAGGAATTCCACTCGCCGGTCGGCCGCGCCAGGTTGAACATCGGGGTAACCACGTCATAAATCGCGCCCGATCCATTTTTGTTCGGCGGGTCACCAAAATCCTCCAGCACTTGCACTTCAAAGCCCCGATAGACCGGGTCATTGGGCTGTGCCCGAAGAAAGATCCCGCTGTTCGCGCCCGACGCCGCCTTGAACTCCAGGTGGAGTTCGAAATCCCCGAGGCGCTCATCCCCCCAGGCCACATAACGGAGCGGGTACACGCTGTTGCCGGGAATATGGAGCATGCCCTCCCGAATCTCGAAAATCTCGGATTCGTCCGTGATGTTCCGCCACGCCCGCGCCGAGTCATCGCCCAGCAGGTCCTGCCAGTCCGGGCCCTCGGGCGCGGCAGTCGGATTGCCCGACGGCACCGGGTCGCCGGAACCGGCGAAGTACCCGATCCCGCCGCCAAGGGCGATGAGCGCCGCCAGGACAAGGGCAAATCGTTTAATTCGCGTCATTCCAGCCATGCATCCAGTTCCTCGGCGGTGGGGGTGTCTGCCAGACTATAGCCCACGAGGGGCCGGCGGCGCCACGGCCCCGCGCCGCCATTTCGAAGCGCAGGGAACTTTTCCGCCCAGCGAAGGATGGACTCAAGGCGGACGGTGGCCCGCCGCCGAATCTTCTTGTAAGCCATCCTGACTTGACCCTATAATAACACCAGCACACGTGTTAGTCTGCGGCTGGGCCTCCCGCTGGAGTTGTCGGTGTTTCGGAGTTTTCCTCCGGGCCGGCCAAGTGTATCAAGGAACCCGTTTGATGTTTGCATTGATTGTGATAGCGTCTCTTCTCGCTTCGCCGGCGGGCCAGGTCGTCACCGGGGTCGAAGACAGCACGATCACCGCGCGCATTGAAGCGCTCTACCTCCTCGACCAGCACCTGAACCCCCTCAACATCAATACCACCACCCGCGACGGCAACGTCATGCTCTCCGGCAGCGTGAATGATCAGGTCCAGCGGGATCTGGCCGAAGACCTCGCCCTCGGCGTCCTCGGCGTCCGCTTCGTGGACAACCAGCTCGTCGTCATCAACACCGTCATCGGCGAAAAAGAACAGCGCACGTGGAGCCAGCGCGTGCAGGACCGGGCCGTCACGGCAGCGGTCCGGGGCCGCATGCTCGGCAGCGGCGAATTTAAAGGCCTCAAGATCGGCATCACCACCATCAACAACGTGGTGACGCTCTTCGGCGTAGTGCCCACCGAAGCCCATGTCGAATCCATGATCAACATCGCCTCCAACACCAAAGGCGTTGAAGACGTCGTCAACCAGCTTACCATTCGCCCAAAAGACGACGCCTACGACGCGGTCCGCGGCACCGGACAGCAGATCTCCGATGAGTGGCTCGAAAGCCGCGTCTCCACGGCCATCATGCTCAACCGACATCTCAAGATGCGCGAGCTCGACGTGGAAGTGGACGACGGCATCTGCATGCTGAGCGGCACTGTCGATTCCGAAGAGAAGCGCGTCCTCGCCGAAGAAGTGGCCCGAAACGTCCAGGGCATCACGGAAGTGCGCAACACCATCACCGTCCGCGCCGGGGGCATCGTCGTCCCCAATATTCCTACGGAGCAGCCCACAGAGCAGCCTGCGGAAGGCGGCGGTGGCGCAACCGGAGCGCCGTCGACCCTGGAGGGTTCAGACCCCCCCGACGAAGCGGCGCCCGGCCTCACGCCATCGGTGCAAGAGACCGCACTGGGCGATCCCTGAGGGGAGGGGCGGCATGCTCCAGCGAAACGCTCTGATCGCCGGGGGGGTCATTCTCGTGGCGCTCTTGATCGCCATCGCCGTGTCCCAGTTTGGCAAGAGCCCCATCGCCGACGGAGAGTTCGACAAGGGCCAGCGCTTCACCGCCAAGCCTGGTACCACCCGCGAGAACGCCATGCTGCTCACCAGCGCGGACCGGAAATCCACCAAAGATCCCGAGCCCGCGGGCCCCGAGAAACCGATCAAGCCGGAGCACGAGGACGACGTCCTCGAAGTAAAGTCCCTCTCCGGGACCGCCTCGAGTGCGCGCAGCGGCCCCGCCAACGAGGTGGCCCAGGCGGCACTCAACAACCTCTCGCCCGAGTCCGGGCTCCGGCAGGTGGAAACGGCCCTGGCCCTGCCCCACAATCAGGAGCAGGCCGCCCTACTTCACGAGGCCCGCGCGGAACTCTACACGCGAATGGATCCCCCCGATTTTGAGCAGGCGCGGCTCGCCTTTGAAAAGGCCCTGGAAATGGCCAAAGATCCCCGTCTCCGCGAGGAAATCCAGCACGAGATGGTCCAGATGCTCATGCAGGCGGGGCGGGATCCGGAAGCCCTCGAGCGCGCCGCCGCCCAAGTGAAGAGCGCGCCGCCGACCGGCGGCGCCGGATACAAGCTCCAGTTGCTCCTGGGCCAGTTGCATGAACGTGCGGGACAGAGCGAACTCGCGGAGACGAATTACCGCGCGGTCTTTGACGCCATGGGGGGGATGCCCGAAGGCCTGAGCCCGGAAGAGTCCATCGCCCTCTCCAGGCTCGCAACCCTGCGGCTGACCCACCTGTATCGCGCAGCCAAACGGGACCAGGACGCGGAAGACGTGGCCCTCGCCCTTAAGAAACAGGTGAGCCGCATGCAGGTCGCCTCCCAGACCCAGCCCTGAAGGTGGCCCCTCAGTCGGAAGGCAGAACCGGACTGGGACGCAGGATGGCGAGCTGTTCGCCACAACGCAGGGCGATACTCGTGGTGCCCTGCCCATCCAGATCCGTCTCAAACATGACCTCGTCCACCCGCGAAGGAAAACGTTCCTCGATCGCCGCCTTCGCCGCCAGGCCTTCCCCTTCCGCCTGCCACGCCGTGAATGTGTCCTCCGCCGTCAGACACCCGAAGTCCGTCCGACCATCCCCGTTGAAATCGCGTAGCACCAGCGCCTGAAGCGGGCCCTGCGGGCTCGGCGCCATGAACCACGCCACGGGTATTTCCATGCTTATCAGCGTCTGGGGGCGCGGCGAAAAGCGCTTCTTCTCGGGCAGATACACGTGCGTGGTGATGTTCAGAGGCCAGCGGCTGCTCGTGAGCGCCCGGGACAGTCCATCGGCGGAAAGGCCCGGACGCGGCGCTTTCCAGAGCATGATGTCGCTGAATCCGTCCCCGTTGAAGTCTGGAAAGGCCTCCGCGTGAAGGACCAGTGAACCGGGATAGAGCCGGGAGGGCCCCAGGACCTCCCCCGCTGCGGTCTCCGGATTGTTTTTCGAGGGCAACGTTCGAACCCGGATAGATGTGGCGTCGGGTTCGGACTCCGACTGGCGATACAGCCCCCGCACCTCCTCCGTCGCGGTGTGTGCAATCGAAAACCAGGGCCAGCTCTCGGGCCGGTGCGCGTCCGCCTCCCACTGCTGGCGGCTCAGGCCCAGCCGCTGGGGAGGGCGTCCCGCCACATCAATGGGAAAGGCGTCGTCCGGAAGGAGGGGCTTGAAACTCGCCAGCCGGTTCACCCGAAACTCCAGCGCGTCCGCCGGGCCGGACTGGGCGTGCTGGTTGACCCAATAGCTGAATGGCTTACCAATCGATACGTGGTACGGCGCATTGACGCCAATGGGGTAGCTGTTCACCAGTTCCCCGCTGAGCTTGCGCACTTCCAGCGCCTCTTCCGTCGGCAGCGCGATAAGCGGGCCATCTCCCCGATCCACGATCAGCACCGCGGGAAAGGGATAGCCGTCCGCCCGGCTGAACTGGCTCTGTTGCGTGAAGAGCACTTCCGGTTCGGGCGCGCCACTGCCCGACAGCGCATAGCGCAGCACATCCTCCCCCCGAAGCGCGATCAGGTCGGCCACCCCGTCATTGTCCACGTCCGCAATGTCGATCGCCGTGGTCCGGGCGGGAAGTGCGATGGAGTAGAGCGGCTCGGTAGACCTGCGGCCATATATGTGGAGCAACTGCTCCTGGAGAATACAGATTTCCGCCCGCCCGTCCAGATTCACGTCCGTCGTGAAACAGGCGGACTTTTCCGGCGTCCAGGGCAGCATCTGCACTTGGAGCAGGGCCCCACCCGCCAGAAGGGTCAGCGTCGCGACAGCCGAGATCATGGCTTGGCCTTTCGGGCAAAATGGACGGTGCTTCGCGGGCCCGTGCCCTCCGAGCCCTCGTCTTCCCAGCGCACCAGGAGGTCCGACAGTCCATCGCCATTGATATCCGCCACCGCCACATGGGCCTGTACCGGAACTGCGATCTTCGCGGCCGGGTCTCGCTCGAATCCCGCCCAACCATGGGCGAGACGTATTTCGAGCTCCGCGGCATTGCGCCGGCACGCAAGATCCCGAAAGCCATCGCCGTTGAAATCCCCGGTCAGGTTCACCAGCTCGCCCGCCTGATAGCGCGCCAGCATGGGGCCCGGCGAAACCGGCGGCGCCTCGATTTCCAGCGACAACTCGCACACGAGTTCTTCGCCGCCGAATCGTCCATCGGCCTGCGGCAGTATGCGGATCGTATGGGGGATAATCTTGCTGGACAGATACTGGTTGATCGATTCACGCAGGCCCAGCTCGAAAAAACCCGTGGACTCCACGATCATGTCCTGATCCCCATCCGAATCGAAATCCACAAAGGACGCGTAGGGCCGGAAATTGTGAAAGGTGGTCGCCCGCTCGATCTGAAACGTCTTGCCCCCATCCAGGCTCGCCCACGTCTCGTGGACCGGCATTGGAACCGGCGCCACGTCGGAGATCACCCAGTGAGAGCCCCCATAGTCCGGGATCGCGTCGCCGTTCAGAAAACAGGGCCGCACATGTTCCGGGAGCTCCTCCGAAGTGAAACTCGCCGTGCCCGAAACAACAAACTGCCCCGCATCGTCAAGTTTCAACGAAAGATCGTCCCGGCGGAAGCGGGCCCGTCCTTCCGCCCCCTCCAGATCGATAATCACCGCCAGGGCATACTCCATCAGCAGAAGCCTGCACGACATCCGTTGTTCGGGAAGCACCAGTTGCCGGTCCGCCGGCGGCCAGATCGTCTGAGGGCCCGAGCGGTTCACCACGGTCGTAGGAAAAACCGCAAGCATCCCCGCGCGCTCGTAACGCGCCTCGCCGCGCCGGTAGAGGTGAACGCCATCCGTATCCAGATCCACCAGTTCCGGAATTTGATCCCCGTCAAGATCGCAGGTGAAGCGCCGGAACACGGGAACCGCGCCGCCCGCACCCACCGGACTGAAGGAGATATCGTTGCCGGGCCGCTCCAGGGATTGCTCCAGCGCCGGATTCCATCGACCGTCGGTCCAGGTGTAAACCTTCAGCGAAGCCGGGCCACGATAGTAGAGTTGTCCCCCGAAAAGGTCCGCCTCCGTGGCCCCGTCGCAGGGCGGAAGAGGGGCCCGCCTCGATTCCGGAAACTGCCCGCCCTCTTGAAGATTTGCGTACTCGGGCAGGATAAGATCCAGCGCCCCGTCCCCATCCAGATCCGCCTGGAGATAATTCGTGGTCGGCTGGCCCGTGAACGGCGTCACCGGGCCGACCCGCACGCCCGGCAGGGGCTGCGCCTCCAACGTAATCTGGCCCAGGGCCAGCAGCGCGACCAGCGTCAGCATGCGCCCAGATTCCGCCGTTTGAACACGAGGATCGCCAGCGCCGTGGGCAACACAATGAGCAATCCGGAGCTCGCCGCGCACCAGGCCGCCATAGGCATCCACGGCTGCGCCAGGGCGTCGCACTGGCCGGAGAAAATCCGCCAGGGCGCCTCCAGATAGGTCGTAAAGACATAGGGCGCAATACCCAGCGGATACTTGGCGAGATCGACCAGTATCCAGGACCCCAGCGCAAGGCTGATCGCCATGCTCGTGCTACGCGCCAGCGTGGAAAAAAGCACCGCCACGCTTACACCCGCCCATTGGGGCAGCAGCGACAGCAGGGCCCCCGCCACATAGCTCTTCCACATCTCGTCCGTGGTGTACACCAGTTCGCCGCCCACATGCACGCCCATCAGGTCGCCCCGCGTCCACGCCACCGCCCACGCACACACCCCCACCACCGCCGTGAGCAGCGCCGCATAGCTGAAGCCCAGCAGCACCTTGGCCAGAATGAACTCCTCCCGCAGTACCGGGCGCAGCAGGATCGCCCGCACGCTGCCCCGCGCCGTTTCCGAGACCACGAGGGTCGACGCAAAGGTCAACAGCATGATGTAGCCCAGAAAGTTCAGCGCGACCGGCGTGATATAAGCAATGAAACCATAGTCCTGGATCCCGTCCCGCAGGATGGGGCGCAGCAGCGGCGAAAGGAGCACCAGCGCGGTCAGGAGGAGCGGACCCACATAGGGCTGACGCCGCCGCGACGCCTTGAATACCTCGATCCGGTAAAGCAGCCAGATTCGCCTGATCATAGACCCAGACCTCCCTTCACGCCCGCCCTCATTGCGCATTCATCACTTTGAGGAAGTAGTCCTGGAGCGTGCGACGCCGGGGAATAACGCCCGAAACCTGATAGCCCGCATGGATCAAAAAGCTGTTCAACTGGTGGACGTTTTCGTCGCGAAGTTGCACAAAAATCCGGCCCGGTTTCGCCGTCGCCTTCACCACCCAGTCCTGCTCCTGCAGCCGCCGCGCCGCGTTTTCCGCACCGTCCAGCAGCACCTCCACATGGCTGCGGTCAAAAGAGATGAGCGCCGCCGTGTCCTCGCAGGAAACCAGCCGCCCCTTGTTCAAGATCGCCACGCGATTGCACAACGTCTCCACCTCATGCATCAAATGGCTGGAAAACAGCAGCGTGACCCGCGTCTCCTCCCCGAGCCGCCGCAACAAAGTGAGAATATCCTGCGTCGCCTCCGGATCCAGCCCGGCCGTGGGTTCGTCCAGGATGAGCAACTCCGGTTCCGTCAGCATGGCCATGGCCAGCCCCAGACGCTGGCGCAGCCCCTGGGAAAGTTCACCCGCGCGCACATCGCCGTGCTCCAGCATGTTGGCCAGATCCAGCGCCCGATCCAGATTCACCTCGCGTCCCGAAAGCATCGCGTGAATGTGCAGGTTGCGCCGCACCGAAAGGTACTCATAAAACGCCGGGCGCTCCACCAGCGCGCCCAGGCGCCCGGCGATATCCACGAAGTTTTCCCGAAGGTCCTTGCCAAACACGGTAATCGTGCCCGAGGTAGGGCGCACCAGCCCCGTCAGCATGTGCAGCACGGTGCTCTTCCCCGCCCCATTGGGCCCGAGAAGGCCCACCGTCTCACCCGGCTCGATTTCGAGGGTGAAGCCGCCGACCGCGAAGTGGGATCCGTAGAACTTCGATACGTTTGAGAAAGAAATACACGCAGGCATGGGGGAGAGTCTACCACGATCCGGGCCGCAAATGCAGGCGGCGGGCGGTGTAACCGGGACCCGAAGGATACCCCCAGGGCAACCCGCCTCGGGTCCGCGGACACGGCCCCACCATGCATCCCGACGAGAGATGCCCTCACCCCCGAGAGGAAAATACTTGGCCCCGAATCTCGGAAGTGAGAATACCCGAAAAGGATCGCCCTGCCCCCGCCGGAATACCATTTTTTTTAAGGCGACTGTCCAATTGCCTGTAACTTCGTGCGTTCTTGTAGATACAGTGATGATGACCTTCCCATATGGCCGCCCCGGGCCCCGGTAGTTTTGGAGGTATTCATGAAAACCTGCTCGACGATACTTCGCACCACCCTGGTGTGCCTGAGTCTCGGCGCCGGATGCGGAACTTCGGATTCCGCCAGCGTCACCCGGATTCATCTGGAGAATGCCAGCGACTCGCCAATCACCCTTATCGCCGTGGGCTTATCCGAACAGGATGTGGAGCGGGCCGCCAACCGATTGCCGAAACCGCTCGAACCCGACTCCGTCTATTCCGCCGTGCTCACCCGACCCGGCAACTATTGGGTCCGCGCGGAGTTTAAAGAAGGCGGACACACCATTGAACGGATCGAGGGCCCGTTCCGCGTGTCCCGTGGGATATTGGACTGGCGCTTCACCACCCTCGATGTGCGCCCCCTGTATCGAGCGAGATCCCCACCTCGACGAACGCGGAGCGGGAACAGCCCTGAGAAGTGGGGGGATCACCCTGGCTCAGCCCGCCGCCGGTCGGATGTCCTTCAGCAGCAACTGAATCGTCGTCTCGCCGCGCCACACGTTGAACTGGGGCGTATAGGCGATATCCACCAGTCCGGTAAGATCTTCGGTGTAGAAGCGCTCCGCCATGTTGAAGCCGATGGCCGGAACCACCGTATCGCCCTGGCGGAAAGACACCTTGAGGTGCTGATCTTTCAGAATACGGGCCGACGCCCCGAGGGCTTCCACGCCCAGCGTGCAGAAAACCGGCGCGGGATTGTGGTGCCCCAGCGGCTCCAGACGCGCAATCGCGTTCAACAAGACAGGGTCGAGCTCGCTCAGCGACGCGATAACATCCACCTCAAGCTCCGAGATGATCTCCCCATCGCCCAGTTGCTCCCGGGCCGCCTGCTCGAAGGACGCGCTGAATCGCTCCAGATTTTCCATAGCGATCGTGAGCCCGGCCGCCGAACGGTGCCCGCCGAATTTCACCAGATGCTCCTGGCAGCCCCGGAAGGCCTTGACCATGTCGAAGCCGCCGTTGGCCCGGGCGGAGCCCCGGCCCAGGCCGTCTTCGCCCACCGCGATGATCACCACGGGGCGCTGGTAGCGGCCCTGGATTTTAGAGGCGACAATCCCGATAACACCGGGATGCCAGCCCTCCCGCGCCAGCACAATACCCCGCTGCGCGGGCGTGAAGCAGGCATCCAGTTCTTCCAGGGCCTCTTCGTAAATATCCTTCTCGATACTGCGGCGCTCCGCATTCGCGTCATTGAGAAAATTCGCCATTTCCGCGGCCTGATCGGGGCACTCCGTCAGCAGCAGATGAAGGGCCGCAAGCCCATTGTTCAGCCGGCCCGCCGCATTGATCCGCGGGCCGATCTGAAAGCCGATGTCCACCGACGTGATCGACTGGAGATCGATCCCCGCCACGCTCGCGAGCCGGGCGATGCCGTTGCGCTGATACCGGGCGATATGCTTCAGGCCCAGCGCCACGATGACCCGGTTCTCTTCCAACAAGGGTACGATATCCGCCACCGTGCCCAGGGCCGCGATGTCGAGGTCGTTCGGTGTGCCGTTCAGGGCCGTGGAGAGCTTGAAGGCCACCCCCGCGCCGCAGAGATAGCGGCCCTGATAGGATTCCGGCTCGCGCTGGGGATTGATCACCGCCAGGGCGTCCGGCAGTCCGTGCTCGATGGAGTGATGATCCGTGATGATCAGGTCGAGGCCGGCGGCCCGGGCGTGGGCCGCGGGGCCATGGGCCGCGATGCCGTTGTCCACGGTCACGATCAGCGACACCCCCTGCGCCAGGGCTTCGTCCACATGCTCATTGTCCAGGCCGTAGCCCTCGGTGAGCCGCTTGGGCATGTTGAAGCTCACCTGGGTCAGCCCGAAGCGCTTGAGGCCGTTTACCAGGATCGCCGTGCCGCTGATTCCGTCCACGTCGTAGTCGCCAAAGACCAGCACATGCTCGCCCGCATCGCGCGCCCGCGTAATGCGTTCCACGGCCTCCCGCATGCCCGTCAGCAGAAAGGGATCCGAAAGGTGCTGCAGGGAAGGGGTGAGAAAGGTCTGGGCGGCCTCGGGCGTATCCAGCCCGCGCCGGATCAACAACTGGGCAAGAATGGGGGGGATGCCCAGGGCCGTCGACAAGTGCCGAACCCCCGGATGATCCTGGGGCGCGATATTCCACTTGTTGCTGACGCCGAGTCCGTTCACAGTGCCTTTCGCGCCAGCGCGACGATCTCGTCCACGGCTTCTTCAAAGGTCAACAGCGTGGTATCGAGCAAAATCGCGTCTTCGGCCTGTTTCAAAGGAGAATCCGCCCGATTACGGCTCTGTTCGTCCCGCTCGTGGAGATCCGCCCGGAGTTTATCCCAATCCACCGGGGAACCCTTTTCCCGCAGTTGCCGCGCCCGCCGCTCCGTGCGCGCATCCAGCGAGGCATCCAGGAAGATCTTGCACTTCGCCTTCGGAAAAACAACCGTGCCGATATCGCGGCCTTCGGCCACCGTGGGCTGCTGCTCGCCGAAGCGGCGCTGCAGCGCCACCAACTGGGCACGAACGCTGGAGTTCTGGTCGAGCTTGTAGATCAGATTGGTGATGGCCGGCGTGCGTATGGCATCGCTTACATCCACGCCATTGACTCGGACCACCTGTCCGCGATCCGTCTCCTCAATTTCGAGCGTCATCTTCGCCGTATTCGCGGCCAGCGCCTCGGGATCATCGAGGTCCACTCCCTGATCCAGGGCCCACCAGGTCGCCGAACGGTACATGGCTCCCGTATCCAGAAAAGCAAAGCCCAGGATTCGCGCCACATGCTTCGCGGTCGTACTCTTGCCGGCGCCGGCGGGGCCGTCAATGGCCACAATCTGGGTTGCTTCACTCATGCTGTAAGGACTTCCCCTTGCTGGATTTGGCCCGCCAGGATCTCCGGCGCACTCTCGCGGTCCCATGATACCACGGGCTTCCGGCTTCACTCAACGGACCACGGCGCGCGTTGTCGGAACTCTTTAGAAATGTCCCCATCCTTAACTCAATGAAAATGTCCCCTCCGCGTTTTGCTTTGCCATGATAC